>VGPD01000019.1 GCA_016875635.1 Chloroflexota bacterium | reverse complement strand
ACCCTCACCCCCCCCCCGGCCCCCTCTCCCTCCAGGAGAGGGGGAGTCAGAGGGAAGCCGGCTGCCATCGCCATGGCTGCCCGCTACGCTTGGATCACCACTGCAATGAAGGAGCGACCACTGGCCGCCACGCTTGATTGCCACCTGCACTCCTCGCGCTCCGATGGCGTGCTGTCCCCGACCGACCTCGTCGACCTCGCCGCGCGCGAGGGCGTGCGCGTGATGGCGCTGACCGACCACGACACGCTCGAAGGCATCGCGGAGGCGCGCGCGGCGGTCGCGCGGCACCCGGGGATGCGGCTCATCCCCGGCGTCGAGCTCTCGTGCGACGTGCCCGGCACCGAGGTCCACATGCTGGGGCTCTTCGTCGACCCGGACCACGCGCCGCTGCTGACGGCGCTCGAACGGATGCGGCACACGCGCGTGGCGCGCGGCGAGCTGATCGTCGATGCGCTGCGCGGGCTCGGCGCGCCGATCGAGTGGGCGCGGGTGCGCGAGATCGCCGGAGAGGCCTCGATCGGACGGCCCCACATCGCGGCGGCGCTGATCGAGGCGGGGCACGTCGCCAACATCGACGAAGCATTCGCGCGGTACCTCGGGCGGAACTCGCCGGCGTACGTCGAGCGCGAGCGGCTGCTCCCGGAGGACTCGATCGCGCTCATCCGCGACGCGGGCGGCCTGCCGATCTTCGCTCACCCACCGTTCACCGACGGCTACGCCCCGCGCGCCGAGGCGATGGCCGCCGTCGGGCTGTGGGGGATCGAGTGCTACTACCGTTTCTACACGCCGGAGACGGTCGAGGCGCTGACCGCGCTGGCCGCCCGACTCGGCCTGGCCGCCTCGGGCGGCTCGGACTACCACGGCGCCGGGCGCGACCAGGAGGTCCTGCCGGGCGGCTTCGACTTCCCAGCCCGCGCGGTCGAGGCGTTCCTGGACGTCGCCGCTGCGGCGGGGGCGCGGATCCCGGAGGCAGCCCGATGACCTCACCTACCCCTTTGCCCACGCCCACGACGCCGACGATGTGCGCCCGTCATCCCGATGTGGAGACGGGGCTGGCGTGCGGGCGTTGCGGCACGCCGATCTGCCCGCGCTGTCTCGTCTACACCCCGGTCGGAACGCGCTGCCCCGACTGCGGGCGCGCGCCGACGCTGCCGATCCACCGGGTGGGCGTGCTCGACGCGCTGCGGATCCTCGGGGTGGCGCTGCCGCTCGCGGTGATGCTCGGGATTGTGGGGGCGCTGCTGCTCCCGCCGCGTTCCGGCGGTTCGCTGCTGATGTTCCTCGTCGCGCTGGCGGCGGGCTCGGCCGCGGGGACGCTGATGGCGACGGCGATCATGCGGGTGTCGCGGAAGCGCGGCCCGCGCGTGGTCGCGATCGCGGGCGCGGCGCTGCTGCTGATGTCGATGGTGCGGTTCGTCGGCGGTGGTGGTGAGGCGGCGACGCTGTTCCGCGACTTCGCGGGCGCCATCCTGCTGTTCGTCGCGGTGAGCGCGGCGTCGAGCCGTCTGCGCTGACCTCGACGGCCCGCGCTCTGGCCCGCCGCCTACCGCCCGAGGCGGTCGATGACGCCGAGGATGGCGAGCAGGCCGAAGCAGGTGGCGCTGATGCCCGCGACGCGGCGCAGTTCCATCCTGACGTTGACGGCCTCCCGCGCGACGTAGTTCACGGGGCGCAGCGCCTCGCGTGTCTCGTGGTGGGGGGCCTCCGGGACGGGCGCGCCGTCGTAGGTGGGGCGAGGCGGCGCGACGCGGCGGGTCAGTCGACGGCGCGGCGGGGTGTTCGGCATGCGGCTCTCCTCCCGCCGAGTCTACGTCCCGCCGCCCGAGGGCGCACGGCCCGCCCCGCGGGGGGCCTGAACGTTGACCACTCGGACGGGCGTCGCTAGGGTAGAATCTGTTCACGCGGCCCCGTGGTGTAGAGGCCTAACACGCCACCCTGTCACGGTGGAGACCGTCGGTTCGAATCCGATCGGGGTCGCCAAAACCGTCTCAACGCGCCGCCCTCTGGGGCGGCGTTGTTTTGCCCGAGAACCCTGCCACTCCGCTGCGCGGTCGCCTGCAGCGATCCTTGATCCGCTCCTGCCGCCGTCAGACGTCAGCGCCAGCCGAGGCCCGGCGCAACGTGGGTCAGGATCGCCTCGATCACGTGGGCGTTGTACTCGACGCCCAGCTGGTTGGGCACGGTGAGCAGCAGCGTGTCCGACGCGGCGATGGCCTCGTCCAGTCGCAGCTGCTCGATCAGGACGTTCGGCTCCGCGGCGTACGAGCGGCCGAAGACGGCGCGCGTGCCCGCACCGATGAAACCGATCTGATCGCCTCGCTCGCCGGCGTCGCCGAAATACATGTGGTCGCGGTCATCGATCAGCGGGAAGATGCTCCGGCTCACAGACACGCGGGGCTCGCGCTCGTGGCCCGCTTCCTTCCACGCGGTGCGGTACGCGCGGATCTGCGCGGCCTGCTGGACGTGGAACGCTTCGCCCGTTTCGTCGTGCTTCAACGTCGAGCTCTGCAGGTTCATCCCGAGCTGGGCGGCCCACACGGCCGTGGCGTTCGAGCTCGCGCCCCACCAGATGCGGTCGCGCAACCCCTCCGCATACGGCTCGACACGCAGTAGGCCGGGCGGGTTCTGGAACATTGGCCGCGGATTCGGCCGAGCGAAGCCTTCACCACGCAGGACATCGAGGAATGTTTGCGCATGCCGCCGCGCCATGTCCGAGTCGGTCTCGCCCTCCGCAGGCTGGTAGCCGAAGTGTCGCCAGCCATCGATCACCTGCTCGGGCGAGCCGCGGCTGATGCCCAATTGGAGACGGCCACCGGCAATGAGGTCGGCCGCACCTGCGTCCTCCACCATGTAAAGCGGGTTCTCGTATCGCATGTCGATGACCGCCGTGCCGATCTCGATGCGCTGGGTTCTGGCGCCGACGGCAGCGAGCAGGGGAAAGGGAGAGCCGAGCTGCCGTGCGAAGTGATGCACGCGAAAATATGCGCCATCTGCACCGAGCTCTTCTGCGGCGACCGCAAGCTCGATCGATTGCAGCAGCGCGTCGGAGGCGGACCGCGTCTGCGACTGCACCGAAGGCGTCCAGTGACCGAACGAGAGAAAGCCGATCTTCTTCATGGCATCGATCGTACTGGTCCTCAACGTTTGCTCACCACAGCCGTGCTGCAGACGCCGGCATGCGGGTTCTTTGCTACTGTCTCATGGTGACCTCGAATCCGATCGGGGTCGCCAGTCCGCTTGCTCCAACGCCGCCCTTCGGGCGGCGTTGTTGTGTCCGGCGACTGGTCGATCGTGGAAAACGTTCGCCATCTGCTCTATTCGGCGCAACCATGTCCGCTACATCGAGGCGCGTCCGAGACGGAGTCCGCGGTGGCAGCGGCCGCGATAACAGGGCACTATGCGCAGCGAAGCCGTCAGGGGTACCGCCCGCAGGCGTTCCCCGCGGCACGGAAGAGATCCGGCATTCGATCAGCCGGTTACACGTACGGCACAGCAGATCGGGACGATCATGGGCAACCGCGTCAGCGACATCCTCTCCATCCGGTACCCGCTCCTCATGGGTGCCATCACTGACAAGGTGCGCCTCGCGGCGGCGGTGTCGGAGGCAGGCGGCCTCGGCTGCATCGATGGCAACGTCACGCCCGAGCAGTTGCGCCGGGACATCCGCGAGTTTCGCACGATCAGCTCGCGGCCGTTCTCTGCGAACTTCCCGCTGAAGTCCACTCCGGCGAGGACCCTGCAGGAGCGGATGGAGATCATCGCGGAAGAGCACGTCCCCGTGGTCCTGTCGTCAGCGGGCTCACCCGCCCAGTGGACGAACTTCCTGCACGACGCCGGTGTCCTCGTCGCCCATGTCGTCCCCACCGTCTACCACGCCAGGAAGGCGGTCGAGGCGGGCGTGGACGTGGTGGTCGGCGAAGCCTACGAGTCCGGTGGCTTCCGCGGCGAGACCGATGTCACGACGATGGTGCTGATCCCCGCCATCCGCCGTGCACTCCCGAACGTCCCGCTGGTGGCGGCCGGTACGATCTCCGACCGTTACGGCTACGTTGCCGCGCGGGCCCTGGGTGCGGACGGTGTCCAGGTGGGCACGCGCCTCATCGCCACGCATGAGGCGGAGTTCCCGGAACACTACAAGAAGCTCATCCTCGCCGCGGACGACACTTCCACCATGTCAGCCGACGGCCCCCTCCGCCCACGCATCTCGAAGCCCGAATTCGCCGAGCGCGTGCTGGGAGAGAACAAGCGCATTCAGATGGGCCAGGGTGCCGCGCTCATCGACAACATCCTCACCGTCGAGGAGGTCTTCCAGGAGATCTTCCGCGGGGGCGCAGAACACGCCCGCCGGGTCGCCGAGGAGCTCGATCTCCTCAATACGGTGGCAACGACCGCGAACCCAGCCGGCTAGCCGCATAGACCATCGAGGTGGATCGCAGACTCCGGTTCACACCAGCCGGAAGACCGGGATGAGGTACTCGCTTTCTTCCTGCGGCTCGAACTCCACGCGGACGCGCTGGCCGCACTGGAGGTTCTTCATCGGCTCGTCGACCCCAACCACGGTCGAGAACATGCGGAACCCCTCGTCGAGGTCGATGTATGCAACCGCGTAGTCACCGTTGCGATCCACGACGACCGAAACCGAGTAGATGACGCCCTCGCCCTTCGACACCTTCCAGGCAAGGTCGGGTGACCCACAGGTATCGCAGTGCGCCCGAGGGGTGAAGACGAGACTGTTGCAGCGGTTGCATTGCTGGTAGGCAAGTTCGCCGCGCTTCGTCGCCTCCCAGAAGGGCTCCGTGTCGGGCTCCGGGAAACGCGGGAGTGGTCGGTTCGGCACCGTCTGACCTCCTAATCAGCCCTAATCAGCCGCGAGGATGATCGTCCCGGCAGCGTGGGTATGCCCGAGAAGGCCGCCGTTGCCGTGCGCGACCGCGAGCTTCGCGCCCGGCACCTGCGAGGTGGACTCGCCTCGTAACTGCCGTGTCGCCTCCATGAGCAGAAAGAGCCCTCGGAACCCCGGGTGGTTCGACGAGAGCGCTCCGCCGTCTGTGTTGAGCGCCGGGCCACCCTTCTGGTCGAAGCGCAGGCGGCCGCCCTTCACGTAATCCCCGAACTCACCCTTCTTGCAGAAGCCCAGGTCTTCGAGGATGCAGGCCACGGTGATCGAGAACGAGTCGTAGATCATCGCGATGTCCAACTCGTCCGGCCGCAGCAGCGCCTCGCCAAAGGCGATCGGACCGCTCTGCGCCGCGGCGCTGACCGTGACATCGCCGCCATTCTCGCGATACTTGGTCGCCTGTCCGTTGCCGATGACCCAGACCGGCTTCTTCTTCGTGTTGCGCGCCACGTCCGCCGCGGCGATGACCACCGCACCACCGCCATCGCTGATCAGGCAGCACTCCAGCAGATGCAGCGGACTGGCGATCATCCGCGAGTTCAGGACGTCGTCGACCGTGATCTCGCGGATGTCCGCGAACAGCAGGTCGGTCATCGCCTGGACCGCCTCCGGGTTGCGCATCGCGTGGTAGCGAGTGGTTGCCGAGATCTCGGCGAAGTCCTCCGGCCTGGTGCCGTACTGGTACATGTGTCGGGCCGCGACCAGCGCGTAACTCGATACGGTGGTGTTCCGGAATGGCACTTCCATGTTCGACTGCCACGAGGGCGGTTGAGGACTGTTCGCGAACCGGTTCCCTGTCGCGAACTTCTGGGTCGCCGTCTTGCCGCCATGCGCCATGACCGCGACGTTGCACTTGCCGGCGGCGATGTCAGCCAGGGAGTGCGCGGCGAGGAACTCGTAGGACGACCCGCCGACACTCGTGGTGTCGATCACCGTCGGTTTGATGCCCAGGTAGGCGGCCATGCCCAGACCACCGCCGCCTTCGCCGTCGTTGGCGTCATAGAGGCCGTCGACGTCCTTCCACGTCAGTCCGGCGTCGTCGAGCGCGCGGGAGATGGACGCGGCCTTGATCTGCATCGCAGAGACGTCGGGGTCGAGGCGTTTAGGCCACTCGTGGATGCCGACGATTGCAGCGGTGCGTGCCTGGTTGGGCATCTGTACTCGCTCCGGGATAGCCAAACACCAGTGAGTCGGCCTCGATGTCGTCTCTCAGCCTGCGCGGAGTATACGAGCCTGTGGATCCGATACCTGCGGGAGCGCGAGTCTCGTCGGGTTCGCGACCCGCTCTACACTCCGACGGGGCAAGGGTGATTGATTCCGCGATCCCCCCTCGGCACCATCGCTGCGGCATGGAGGACGTGACGTGGCCGGCAACGGTGACGACCTGCTCAACCCGATCGATGAGGCGAGGCGCTCGCTGTACGGGCGGCTTCGCGCGCTGCCTCCGGAAGCGTTGACGGAACGGCCGGCCTCCGGCGACTGGTCGGTGCAGGAGAGCGTTCGCCACCTGCTGTACGCGGAGCGAAAGCACTTCGGTCGGTTGCTGCCGAAAGGCTTCGCCTGGAGCCCGCTCGGCCTGCCGACGGGCGGCGGGCCTCGACGATCCGGGGCGGGCACGGCCTCCACGGACGACCTGGAGGAGGTGCTCGCCGCCTGGGACGAAGTCCATGCGGCGATCCGCCTCGACGCGGTGGAACGCGAGCAGGCGGTGCGGGCGGTGGAGCGGAACCTGCTCCACCTGCGCTCCCACGTCCGATACATCGAGCGCGCGCTCGGCCAGCCGGGGACGTAGTCCGTCTGTATGACTAAGGCCCTGACGTGTACGGGGCGATCGTCCGCATCCTCGGAGTTCCGCTGTGGGTACGCTCTGCTGGGAGTCCGTATCGAAGGACGAAGGGAGGACGATATGGTGCGGCAGAATGCCCCGGCGATGCCCGTCCCACCGAACGCACGAGAGCAGGGCCGGCTGACCGTCCAGTGGCGGCGGCTGCAGGCCAGGGCACTTGCGGCCCGCGACGCGCTGCAGGCCGGCATACCTCCGGCGACGCTTCCCGCTGAGGAACGTCGAGTGGTGAATGGCATCCTGGGCGCCAACACGCTGGCGGCACTCAACGAGTTCCTCAGGCAAAACGCTGACGCCACCGCCGTCATCATGAACGGGGCGCCCGCGCGGTTCCTCGCCGCACAGAACAAGTACCTGACCGCGATCGAGGAGTACGCAGACGCGAACGCGAGATTCCAGGAGGCGGTCCAGCAGCCTGCCGTGCAGCTCCCGACGACACACGCGCCGAAATTTTACGACGACAAGTACGACGAAGATGACATGCAGGCGGTGGGCGGGACTGTCGGCGACGACGGAGACCTCCAATGCGGGGCGATGCCGACGACACGTGACATCCCCTGCCGGCAGCCGCTGGGCCCGGCCCTTGCTACGATGCGCACCCTTCGACCGCCCTGGAAGAGGACGCCCGTGCCGGTCGTGCTATTTGAGATTCAGCGTCGAAGCGCCTATGCGGACGGGGCCTCGTTCGGGGACGCCGGCGGGTACGAACGCATCGACGCCTCGGTCACGTTCGCCGTCGACCCCACGCACGCGGCGAACCAGGGAGTCGCCGACCTCGACCTCGCACCGCGGGACGCCGAGGGACGCGTGCGCTTCCGCAGCGACCTCCTCCTGCTCACGCCTGCCGAGGCGGGACGGGGCAACGGCAGCCTCATCGTGGACGTCGTCAACCGCGGCGGGCCGCTGACGCCCCGGCTGAACCGCGCCCGCACGGGCGACATGCGAGCGATGCCGCCGGGCGACGGGTTCCTCTTCCGGCACGGCTACTCCGTGGCCGCCATCGGCTGGCAGTGGGACGTGCTGCCCGAGGTCGGGCTGGGCCTCGACGCCCCGCTCGCGGAGCAGGGCGGTCGCCCGGTCACGGGACAGGTCATGGTCGAGTTCCGCCCGGACCGCCGCGAGCGGACGCGGCTGCTCGCCAACCGCGTCCACCGTCCATACCACGCATTCGACATCGAGGAGGCAGGCGCGCGCCTCTTCGTCCGCGACTATGAGGACGGTGCGACAAGGGAGATCCCGCGCGCGGCCTGGCGGTTCGCCCGCGAGACGCCGGACGGCGACGCCCCGAGCGCGGAGCACATCAGCCTCAACGCCGGGTTCGAGGCCGGGCGCATTTACCACGTCGTCTACACCACCGACCGCGCGCCGGTCGTGGGCGTCGGGATGCTCGCGCTGCGGGAGATCGCCTCATTCCTGCGCGCGCCCTCGACGCACAACCCGTGCCGCGCGGGGTTCGAGCGCACGATCGCCTTCGGCGTCTCGCAGACGGGGCGGCTGCTGCGCACGCTGCTCCGCTTCGGGCTGAACGTCGCCGAGGACGGTTCGCAGGCGCTCGACGGCATGCTCGTGCACGTCGCGGGCGGGCGACTGGGCGAGTTCAACCACCGGTTCGCGCAGCCGTCCGTGCAGCCTCAGCCGGGCTTCGGCCACCTGCCGCCGTTCTCGGACGAGCCCTCGACCGACCCGTTCACCGGCGAGCGCGCGGGGCTGCTGGACCGCGTGCGCGCCCTCGGCGTCACCCCGCGCATCGTCTACACGCCGAGTTCCGCCGAGTACTGGCGCGGGGACGGAAGCCTGGCCCACATCGATGGAACGGGCAGCCACGACCTGGTCGAAGCGCCGGAGACGCGGATGTACCACCTGGCGGGGACGCAGCACATGGCCGGCTCGCTGCCGCAACAGCACGACTCCGGCACGGACGGCACGCACGGCCACCACGGCTACAACGTCGTCGACTACACGCCGCTGCAACGCGCCGCGCTGGCGAACCTCGACGCCTGGATCCGCGCGGGGGTCGAGCCGCCGCCGAGCCGGCGTCCGCGCGTCGACGACGGTACAGCGGTCTCGCGCGAGGCGACGCTGCCGGCGGCCGCCTCGATCGGCCGGGGCACGCCCGACCCCGAACGGCTGTGGCGGATCCGCACGATCGACCTCGGTCCGGACGCGGACCGCCGCATCGGCCGCTATCCGCCCGTGGAGGGCGAGACGTACGCGGCGCTCGTGAGCGCCGTGGACGCGGACGGCAACGAGGTCGCGGGCGTCCGGCTGCCCGACCTCACCGCCCCCGTGGGGACGCACACGGCGTGGAACCTTCGGCACCCCTCGATCGGCGCGCCGGAGCAGATCCTGTCAATGCTGGGTGCCACGGTCTTCTTCGCGCCGACGCGCGCGGCACGCGAACGCGCCGGCGATCCGCGCCCATCGATCGAGGAGCGCTACCCCTCGCGAGCGTCCTACCTCGACCAGGTCCGTCGCGACGCGCTGGCGCTGGTCGCGCAGCGGTATCTGCTGGCAGAGGACATCGACCATGTGGTCGAGGCATGCGCCCAGCGCTACGACGCGGCCGTCGCCGCCGCGGTGTGAACGTCACGGCCGGCGATCCCCCAAGGACCAACTGACCACCCCGATCCAGAAGCGCGCCTTGGAAGGCTTCCACGCGCGCTACCGACCCACCGGATGTGCTGTGCGTGGCGGGCGGCATCCAGTTCGCGCGACCTCGCGGCACGGGCCGCAGTGGCGCTGCTCGCGACTGCCGGCAACACGCCACCGCGGGACTTGCCTGCACCGGTTAGCGTGGCGGCGGATCGAGCCGCGGTCCGTCCACATACTCGAAGGAGCCCCGCATGACCTCCATCGCACCGCAAGACGCCTCGCCAGCCTCCCCGGTTGTCCTGCTGGAGAAACACGACGACGACCGCATCTGGGTCGTCACGCTGAACCGGCCAGAACGCATGAACACAATCGGCGACGGGATGATGGAACGCCTGGTCGAGATCTTCATGGACTACCGCGACGACCCGAAGGCGCGGGTGGCGATCCTGACGGCCGCCGGCGACCGCGCGTTCTGTGCGGGCTTCGACCTCAACGATGTCGCACGACGTCGCGCGGACGGGAGCGCGACGCGTCCGGCACCACGGCGCGGCCCGACGACGGTCGTCCCGCTGGCCGAGGGGCTCGATGTGTGGAAACCGGTGATCTGCGCGATCAACGGCTACGCGATCGCGGGCGGCTTCATGCTCGCGATGCAGTGCGACATCCGGATCATGGCGGAGCACGCAAGGGCTGGCATCTCGGAGGTCCGCTGGAACCTCGGCAGCGCCTGGATGATGCCGATCACCCGGCAGATCGGCCTCGGCAACGCGCTGGAGCTCTGCCTCTGGGGCGACACCCAGATCACCGCCCAGCGCGCGTACGAGATCGGCTGGGCGCAGCGGGTCGTCCCGAAGGAGGACCTGATGACCGTCGCCATGCAGTACGCCAACCGGATGCTGGACATGGCGCCCCGCGCCGTGCGCAACGTGAAGCAGATGCTCTACCGCGGTGCATATATGGACCCGATCGAGGGCCAGCGGTTCGGGTCGGCGCTGATCCAGAATCTGGCCGGCATGCAGGACAGCATCGAGGGCCCGCGTGCGTTTCTGGAGAAGCGCCGCCCCAACTACATCGACGGATAGGCCGCACCCGGACTAGACCGAGGGCATCGGCAGAGGGCCGAACACGTGTTCCCAGGCTTCGCCGATGCCAAGCGGGATGGTGTCGCAGAAGATCGCAGCGCCCACCTGCACGCTCATCGGCGCCCCCCGCCGGTCGTTTCCGAGCGGCAACGCGATCGTCGGGATTCCGGCGATGTTGGAGATCACGCGCGAACCGACGCGCGCCTCGTTCGCGGCGATCACCGCCTCGGGCGTGCGGGCCGCCGAGGGGCCCGCGACGGCGGCGAGCGACGGCGTCACGCCGCCGGTGCCCAACCACACGACCGCGTCGGTTGCTGCGAAGCGGGTACGCAGGGCCTCGCGTGCGTGCGCAAGGAGCCGGTCCGCCTTCGCCGCCCAGTGGGCTGGCATCAGCGCGCCCGTGAGCAGGTTGAGACGTGAGGTCTCATCAACGGTCGTGAGGACTCGGTCGAGGTCGGCGTGCAGCAGGATGTTGCCGACATCCTTGACCGCAGAATAGAGCGTCCCCGCCGACTCCATTTCCGGCACGGCGATCCGCGAGAGCGTCGCCCCGGAAGCCTCAATGAACTCGGTAAAGCGACGGAACGCGGCCTCGATGTCCGAACCGGCCTCGATGCGCGCGTACTCCTCGATCACCGCGACGCGCATCCCGCGCAACGTGATCGGCGCATCGAACGCTGGCGCCCCGGCGGCGGACGGCGCTGCGGTCGTGACGTCGAGGGGGTCGTGGCCAGCAATGACGGTGGTGACGAGGCGGCAGTCCGTGGCGGCGCGCGCGATCACACCGACGGTGTCCATCGTCCAGAGAAGCGGCCAGACACCGTGCCGGCTGACCCGCCCGTAACTCGGCTTGAAGCCGTACGCGCCCACGACGGCCGCCGGATGCCGGATCGAGCCCGCCGTGTCGCTGCCGACCGAGAACACGGCCATCCCGCTCATGACCGAGACCGCGGAACCGTTGCTCGATGAGCCGGGACTCCACTCCTCTCCCCACGGGTTCAGCGGGTCGCCGTATGGGTGCCGGACGGTGCCGCCCATTGCGAACTCGCTGAGGTTCGCCTTCCCGACGCAGATCGCTCCGGCGTCCTCCAGCCTCCGGAGTACCGTCGCGGTCTCCCCCGGGACGTAGTCCTCGAAGAGGCGCGACCCGCCGGTGGTGCGGATGCCGGCAGTATCGAAGAGATCCTTCACGGTGAATGGGATGCCGTGAAGCGGGCCACGATCGTGACCGGCGGCAAGTTCCCGCTCGGCCGCGCGCGCCTGCTCTCTCGCACGCTCCGCCAGCACGGTGATCAGCGCGTGCGATTGATCGTTCAACGCCTCGATACGGGCGAGCGACTGCTCGACCAGATCGACGGGCGAGATCTCACGCCGACGCAGTCTCGCTGCGAGATCGGAAATCGTGCCTGGGTGCGGGGACGCGGTCGCCCCTCCGGCTTCGAAAGGGGCGGATGACGCGGGGACTACCGTGGGGGGCGCCCATGTGACCGGGTCGTACCCGCGCCACGGGCGGCCATCGAGGTCATCGAGAACACGACGGACGGCGTTGAGGCGGGCGGTGATGACCGGCCGGTCGGTTTCGGAGAGCGGTACGCGCAGCACTCCGGCGAGCGCAGCCACATCGTCCTCGCTGAGCATCGTATGCGGTGTCGCCGCCAGCCGAGCCCACGCACGATCGTCCGGGAACGCCATGCCGTCCTCCTACGCTCCCACGGGCAACCCGCACGATGTGTGATCGTAGCGGGAACCTCCGAAGCGGGCGAAGTCCGCCGGCGCTACTGGAGCTGGCGCATCCGCGGCACAAAGAGCGTGACGAGGACGACGACGACCATCAGCCCAGCGGCCATCCCACCGATCGCCAGTTGCGGGCCGATCAGGTCGGAGAGGATGCCGGCGCCGAAGGTGCCCAGCGACATCAGGCTGAACTGCATCATCCAGATCGCCATGACACGCCCTCGGTACTCCGGGTCCGGGTACGTCTGGATCAGCACCTGGCCGAGGGACCGCCGTACCGATGAGGCGACGCCGACAACCAGCATGATCGGGAGGGTGATGTAGTAGCTCTCCGAGATCGCGAATGCGACGAGCGAGGCGGACAGGACGGTCGCGGCCAGCATGAGCATCTGACCCCGGTTACGGTTGGGGAGCGTTGCCACAAACAGCGAACCAGCGACCGCGCCAACCCCTGTCACACTCATTAGAAACCCCTGCTCCGCCGCGCCCCGATGCAACACGTCATGCACAAAGCCAGGGAGCAGCGCGGTGTACGGCATCGAGGCGAGGATGATGAGGAAGTTGACGCCGATCAGCGTCCGGATCGTCGGCTCGGCGACCGTATAAGCGAAGCCCTCGCGCAGGTCACCCAGGTTGCCACCACGGTGAGCGGCCCGCGCCGGGGCGGCGTGCGGCGGGTGCTTCGGCACACGCGAGGTGCAGTAGACGGCGATCGCGAAGAAGCCTGCCATCAACCCGAACACACCCGAGGGCGCCCATACCGCCAGCAGGAAACCACCGAGCGCCGGTCCGACGAGTTGCATAACATTCTCGCCCGAGGTGTTCAGCGCGACGGCGTTCATCGTCTTTTCGCGTCCGATGATGTCAGGGATAATTGACTGCCGCGACGGCATCATGATCGCGTTCACGGCCCCCTGCAGCACGGCGCTCACGATGATGTGCTCGAAACCGAGGATGCCCGCTGCGGCAAGAAGGCCGAGTACGGCGGCGTTCAGCATGTTGAACGCCTGCCCCCATTGCATGACGCTCCGCTTCGGCACGCGGTCTGCCACGACCCCGCCGGCGGGCGACAGCAACAGTCCCGGTATCGCGTGCGCCAGCGAGACGAGTCCGAGCGCCGCGAAGGATCCGGTGAACTGGTAGACCAGCACACCCTGTACCAGTTGCTTCATCTGCATGGAGCCGAACTGGGCAACATTCGCAAAGTAGATATAGCGGAAATCTCGATTGGACAGCGCGTCGAACATACGGCCGGAGAACCGGCCCGACCGTGCGGGGACCACGAGGGTATCTGACGCCGTCGCGTCGAGCCCGGCGGCGCGGGGAGGCGTCGAGTCCGCGATGCTCATGTGTTGCGGCCCCCTATCGAGGTTCGCGTGGATGGCCCATCACCCACCACGCGTGGCCGCTGCCCGCCGCCTGCAGCCGGGACTATACGCTGGCCGTCCATCGGCACTGACACCCGGTACGGCCTGCCTCCGCCTTCGCTATGCCTCCTCGTTGAACCACTTGATCGCGCCCTGCATGCCGCTCTCACGCATGCGGCCCTGCATCTCCCTCACCGCGGTTGTGGCGTGAGCAATGGCATCCCACTCGGCGCCGGAAAGGACAGCGGCGCGGAAGCCCTGGAATTCCATTATGCGGTTCACCGACTTCTTCTTGAGGTTGAGCAGCGGGAGGGGCAGGCGGGCAATCAGGCGCGCCTTCGCATAGGTCTCCTCCTCCAGCTTGTCCGGCGGGAAGGACTCGTTCGCGAACCCCCACTCCTGCGCCTTCTTGCCAGAGATCTGCGTGCCGAGCAGCCACGCAATCTCCTTCGTCCGCTTCGCGCCGACGAACCAGTACCAGAACGTCTCGATATCGCCGCTGCCGATCGGGAGCGAGGGGAATCCGATCTTCGCGTCGTCCGCGACGAAGGTGAGGTCAGCCATCACCGCGAGCTCGCTCGCCCCGGCGAGACAGAAGCCATGCACCATCGCGATCGTCGGCTTGGGGGACTCCCAGAGCCGGAGCCAGCGCAGCGCCGTGGCCTGCAGGCCATCCCGGTCGCCATCCACCGTCACCTCTGGGCGTTTTCCGCCGTTCTCCGGTGCACCGCCGATTGCGAAACCCGCGGAGAAGGACCGCCCGGCGCCACGGATGACGAGCACGCGAGCGTCGTCGTCGCGGTTGAACTCCTCCACGGCTAGGTCGAACTCACGCATCAGGCCCTGACTCATGGCGTTGAGCTTGTCGGGCCGGTTCAGAGTGATCGTCGCGATGCGCGACTCCTTGCTGTAGATGATCTCCTCGTACGCCATGCCAACCTCCAGCGCTACATCACTCGATCCCGGTCGCATGCTAGCACTGCAATGGTCGGTCGCCGCCGGCCCTCGACTCGACTACTGGAGGTTGCGATACCGGGGCACGAACAGCGCGACGCCGGCCAGCATCACCAGCAGTGCGACGGCCATCCCGCCAATCGCGATCTGAGGTCCGGCCCGATCCGCGATCATGCTGACGCCGAACGTCCCAAACGAGACGATGCTGTACTGGGTCATCCAGACGGCCACCGTGCGCCCGCGGTACGCCTCCGCTGAATAGGTTTGCAGCAGCACCTGCCCGACTGACATCCGCAATGAGATGCCGGCCCCGACGAACATCATGATCGGCATCATCACGTAGTAGTTGGTGGTGACTGAAAAGGCGATCAACCCGAGCGCCAGCATCGTCGCGATCCCGAGCAGGAGCCGTCCTCGGTTACGTGGCGGATACGAAGCGATGACCAGTGATCCGATAAGGGCGCCTGCCCCCGAGAATCCAACAAGCACACCCTGCTCGGCAGCCCCTCTGTGGAGCACTTCCGACACAAACCCGGGCAGCATCTGCGAGTACGGCGTCGCGAGGAGAACAATGCCAAAGTTGATCAGGATGTGCGTCCGGATCGTCGGGTCATGCGCGACGTACTTCAGTCCATCGATCAGGTCGCGGAATCCACCTCGCGAGGCGGTTACCTCCACCGGACCGTCGACCGGCACCTTCGGCAAACGGAGAGTGAACAGGATCGCCCCGGCATACAGGACTGCCATCACCCAGAACGTCACCGTCGCGCCCGTGAACGCGACCAGGGCGCCCCCCAGGCCCGGACCGACGAGTTGCATCAGGTTCTGCACCGACACGTTCAGGTTGATGCCGTTCATGAGACGGTCCCGGCCAACCATGTCCTGGATGATCGTGTGTCGGGACGCCGTCATCACGGAATTCACAGCACCCTGCAACACCGAGGCAATCGCCAGGTGCTCGTACCCGAGCTGTCCCGACCACGCAAGGAGCGCCAGCACCACCGCGTTCAACGCGTTGAACGTCTGGACCACCTGGATCACGGTCTTCTTCGGGACACGGTCCGCGATCACGCCGCCGAGTGGCGTCGCGAGGAACCCCGGCAGCGAGGTCGCGAGCGCGATGCCGCCCAGGGCGGTAAACGACCCCGTGATCTCAAACGCCAGCACTCCGCGGACCAGATTCTGCATGTGCTGGGCAGTGAACTGCAGCGTGTTCCCCGCGAGCAGCAGACGGAAGTTCCGGCTGTGCAGCGCATCGAAGGTGTTCGGAAGCAGGCGTCTCCGAGGCGGAGCCGCAGCGGCCTGACCGTCGGAGCCGGGGGGATCAGCAACGCTCAACGGGGGCCTCGATCCAGACTCGGTCCGGGCGCAGCAGCGTCCCGGCCAGCAACGATCGGCAGGACAGAAGGCTCACCAGTGTCCTCGACGGACGACCGTCTCTCAGTGTCCCGATCAACGTCCGAGCGTCCCCGATCGCGATCCCGACAACGGCTCTACACTCGGGGATGCCGCGCGACTATCGTCCCTTGAAGACTGGTTCGCGCTTCTCCATGAATGCGCGGACGCCCTCCTTGGCGTCCTCGGTCGCATTAATCACCAGGCCGGAGTAGTACTCCATCTCGGCCGCTGCGATGAGCTCGTTCTCCGGGAACATGGTCTTGTAGACCATGCGCTTGGCGAGCTGTTGGGCGACGGACGGCCCTTTCGCGATCCTGTGCGCGAAGGCAAGCGTCTCCCTCATGAGGTCCTCATGCTCCACGACGCGGAGCACGAGACCGAGGCGCAGCGCCTCTTGCGCATCGATGAGCTCCCCCGTCCACATCAGCTCCAGCGCTTTCTGCATCCCCACGATGCGCGGGAGTTGGAAGTTGAGACCACCGTCGGGGCGACGACCTCGCTGCGTCTGCACGACCCCGAACTTCGCGGCACTCGACGCGATGCGGATGTCGGGCGCCAACGCGAGCCCGAACCCGGCACCGACGGCGAAGCCATTGATCGCACCGATGATCGGTTTGTCACATTTCGCAAAGAGAACCTGGGCACCCTCCTCCGGGTGCGGGAGCCGCACGCTTGGCGGTGGGGGCGCCTCACCGTTCGCGCCCGTCCGCTGTGCCAGGCCGCCCACGTCCGCGCCCGTGCAGAACGCGCGGCCAACCCCGGTGAGGACAATGACCTTCACGTCATCGTCCTCACGCAATTCTCGGACCAGTCCGAGCATGCCCTGGGTCATGGCGCTGCTCATCGCGTTCATCCGGTCTGGCCGGTTCAGCGTGATCACGCCGACGTCGCCATCTTTTTCGAATAGCAGGTCCTCGAGCTCCATGTTCTCCTCCTGTTTGCGGACACCGAGTCACGCGCACAGTAGTGCCCGCGAACTCCGTCGCGTGGCCAGTACAGGCTCCCGCGCCCCGCCGATTTGGCGCCAGCACAATAACAGACATTATGTAGGAGGATTGAGGGTCGGAGAGCCTTCTAGACGCAGGTCGCCCACAAATGCTGACCGGCGCCGAGCCCGCCCAGCCGGGACGGGGGGCCCGCCCGCTAACCAACTACGTCCATATGATGGGGTGCCCGCCTCCCGGAGAACGAGCAGCACCCGTTGTCACAACCAGATCCGACCCCGCCATCGACCGAGCGCCCCCCCCGCCCGTTCGGGCGACGCGGGTTCTACGGCTGGTGGATCGTCGGCGCCGGCGCGGTCATGCAGCTCCTCCAGGGGACATTGCTCGGACAGGCGTACGGCGCCTACGTCGTCGTCCTCCATCGCGAGTTCGGATGGAGCCGCACGCTGCTCTCCGGCGCCTCCGCGGTGCGCGATATGGAGAGCGGGATCTTCGGACCGGTCCAGGGATGGCTCCTCGACCGCGTGGGACCACGACTGGTCGCGCGTGTCGGAATGATCCTGCTTGCGGTCGGGTTCATGCTGTTCAGCCAGGTGCATACGCCCGTCACGTTCTACGCGGCGTTCCTCGTCATGTCGCTCGGGGCAAGCATGATGGGGTACCTCACGCTCACTCACACGGTGGTGCAGTGGTTCGAACGTCGGCGGTCGACCGCGCTCAGCCTGTTGAGCCTGGGAGGCGCACTCGGCGGCGTCATCCTGCCCGTGACGACCGTGCTGGCGCTCGAGACATTCGGCTGGCGCGCGACCGCGTTCACCTCCGGCGTCATCGTCCTCCTGGTGGGCGTGCCGATCACGCAGATGCTCCGCGCAGATCCGGCGGCGATGGGCCTTCGCCCTGACGGTGCGCCCGCGGAGCCCTTAAATGCCGACGGGTCGGCGCCCGCGAGCCTCTCGATTGACTTCACGTTGCGAGAGGCGCTCCATGCGCCGTCGTTCTGGTGGGTCTCCCTCGGCCACGCCTCGGCGCTGTTCATCGTGGGCGCGGTCAACGTCCATATGGTGTCCCACCTCAATGAGACGCTGGGGTATTCGCTGGGACGGGCCGCGGGCGTGTACTCGGCGGTCACGATGATGTTCATGGTCGGGACGCTGGTCGGTGGCTGGGTCGGCGATCGCGCGAGCAAGCGGTGGCTGGCCTTCGGCTGCATGGGGATGCACGCGGTGGGAATGCTGCTTCTCTCGCACGCGACCGGCACGCTGATGGTCGCTGCCTTCGTCGTCATCCATGGCAGCGCCTGGGGAATGCGGGGCCCTCAGATGGCCGCCCTGCGGGCCGACTATTTCGGTCGCGCCGCCTTCGGGAAGATCATGGGGATCTCCAACATTGTCGTGATCGTCGGGTCGATCTCTGGGCCCTTGCTCGCGGGGATCATCTACGACCACACCGGCACCTATCAGGTAGGATTCGACCTGCTGGCGCTCTTTGCAGCGCTCGGCTCCGGCTTCTTCGCCCTCGCGAAACGTCCGCGGCCCCCCACCTCCGCCGTACGAGCGGCTGTCGAGGCGTCGTGAACCTGCTGACCGACGGGCCGGCTGGCGCTCGCCCCGCGCTGATCCTCGCGCATGGCGCGGGGGCACCGATGGACAGCCCGTTCATGCAGGAGATCGCGGCACTCATCGCCGCTGCGAGCGTCCGCGTGGTGCGCTTCGAGTTCCCGTACATGGCGGCTCGCCGCACTGGTAACCGACGCCCGCCTGACCGCGAGGAGATACTCCGCCGCACCTGGATCGAGGTCATCGAAGCGCTGGGGGTGTCACCAGCGTGGTCATCGGCGGGGAGTCCATGGGCGGACGGATCGCCAGTCTGGTCGCCGACGAGATAGACGCGCTCGGGCTGGTGTGCCTCGGCTACCCGTTCCACCCGAGCGGGCGGCTGACCCGCCTTCGTACGGCGCACCTGGCATCGTTGCGGACACCCGCGCTCTTCGTGCAGGGCGAACGTGATCCCTTTGGCTCCCGCGCGGAGGTCGAGGGCTACACACTCTCATCGTCGATCCGGATCCAATGGCTCCCCGATGGCGACCACTCGTTCAAGCCTCGAAAGGCCTCCGGCCAGACCCTGGAGGCACACATGCGGACGGTCGCGGCGGCCGTGGCCGTGTTCATGCACGAGCGGGCTGCCGCGACCTGACCGAAGCGTCGCTTGTCACAGGCACTTCGGATCGCGTCAACTGAGATCGCAATCGACGCCATCCGGACGCAGCGAGAGGACCACCCGAATGATGGAGAACGCCATCGTGACCGAGAGCGGCCTGAAGTACGTGGACCAGGTGGTCGGCGCCGGAGAGTCGCCGCGGATGGACCAGGAGGTCACGGTTCACTACACCGGGCGGCTGGCATCGAACGACCGGAAGTTCGACAGCTCCGTGGACCGAGGTGAGCCGGCGACGTTCCAGATGAACGGTGTTATCCGAGGCTTCTCCGAGGGGCTCTCCACCATGAAGGTGGGCGGCAAGCGCACCGTGTTCATCCCGTCCGACCTTGGCTATGGGCCGCGCGGCGCTGGCCCGATCCCGCCGAACGCCGACCTGATTTTCGAGCTCGAGTTGATCGCGATTCGGTAGCATCGGCTAGCCCCCGCGCGCGAGACCAGCGACGAGCAGATCGACGCCGGAATGCCGTCCTTCCACGACCGCCTCGACGTCGAACATCTGGGCGGACGGCCTGCGTCCCGTCAGCGTGACGACCGGGCTCTCGTCTAGGTGGTCGATGACGGCCTGGGCCTGACCACGCTCCTCGAAGAGGTACAGCGCGCCCCACTTCCCGGAGGCGGGATCGGAGATCCACGTCTTCTGACGCAACCCTTCCATCTGCTCGAACCGCGGGATCGAACGTTCGCGCAAGTAGTCGCGGAGTTCATCGAACGACGCGCCGTTCCCGGCGGAGAGGTCCCAGAGGACGAGCAAGGCGGTGAGGGGCTTCAGATGAGTCATCGACGGATCCTGTCGCACATTCGATTCACAGCCATGCCGGATGCGCGCCTAGCTGCAGGGCGATCTACTGGGGCCGGCCACCACCGCCGCCGCCGGGTTGGGACAATCTGTGCGGCTCTCGCCGGAGTCGGGAGGATCAGCTCGGAACCTACCAGACCCGGGGTCCGCGGCGGGAGCCGCCAGCCGGATGACCGGGGAATCCAGCACAGATTCATCGTGAGGCATCGACACCCCCGTCGGTGGTAACTTGTTTACCCCACACAACTCCGGAGGAACAGCCATGGGTGACAAGAGTCCGAAGGACAAGAACAAGAAGAAGCCGAGCCAGAAGCCGCCGAAGGGTGGCGCTCGACCGAACGCGACCCCGGCCTCGAAGCCGGCGCGGTAGTCCGCCAACTCATGCCCATCCCGCGGACGCCGCAGCGCGCGGCACGTCCGCTGGCGCGGGCGCTGCACCCGGGTAAAGAGCAGTCCTGGCACAGGCTCTTCGCGTGCAGAACCGCTGACGGACACGAGTTCGGGTACGCTGTGATCCCGATGCTTCCACTGGTGGGTTGCGCCTGACCGGCCGATCCAGAGTTGCGCGCGAGCGCTACACGAAGGGAGCGGCCATTGACCACCGCTAGTTCCAATTCTCAGTCGATGAAGTTCGCGCTACATGAGGTGCTCTCAGGCATGCTCGCCAGTGTCGAGCAGGACCGGTTCACCGATGACGTCAAGCGGCTGGCAGCGATGTTCGAGGGGCCGGCGACGGCCGTCCCGCTCTTCGCCCCGATGGCCGGCGTCGACTCCGAGGCCGTTGCCCACGCCCTCAAGACCCTCCGAAGAGAAGTCGATCCTTCAGCACGCCGACCGTGAGTATGTGCTGACCGAAGCCGGCCGCGCGCATTGCGTCTCCGGCAAGCGCACGCTGTCCAACCGCGGCGACCATCAGCAGCTCGATACGGCCGCAAAGACCTTCGCGACGCTGTAGCCGTCCGCGACGGGCTACCTCGCCTCCCCGCGCTCGACGCGGGCGGCGAGGTCGGCCATGTAGGCCTCATCGTGGTAGCGGGGGTCGCGACGCTCGCGCAGGGCGTACAGCGCCTCGCGGTGCTCCGCCGTCTTGCGCGCGTCCGAGAAGTTCTTCGACGAGCGCCGCTCGATCGTGCTGAGGTCGTCCGTCAGCATGTCCTCCATCAGCATCCGTTTGATCACGCTGAGGGTGGACGCTGGATTGTTCGCGATCTCCGCGGCCAGAGCGATCGCCCTCGGGATCAACGCCTCGGGCGGCACCACCTCCCGCACCAGGCCAAGATCGCGCGTCTCCTCGGCGGACCAGATGCGGCCGGTGAGCATCATCTCCTTCGCGCGCTGCACGCCGACCAACTTCGGCAGCATCCATGAGGAGCTGAGTTCCGGGGTCAGCCCGATCGCCGCGAACCGTGCCGAGAACTTCGCCTCGGTCGACGCCAGGATCACATCGTGCCAGAGGATCGAGGTGAACCCGATACCGACGGCGACGCCGTTCACCGCCGCGATCGTCGGCTTCCCGTCCGCCATGTACCACGGGGCGAACGGCGCGTGCGGCGCATGCTTTTCGACTGGTGCATCGGCACCCGTAAATGACCGCTCAAACCCGCCGATATCGGCGCCTGCGCTGTAGGCGCGTCCATTCCCCGTCGTCACGACCGCACCAATGCCCGGGTCGGCATTAAAGGCGTCATACGCCTCGATCCATTCGGCGTACAGGGTGGTGTTCATCGCATTGAGACGGTCCGGGCGGTTCCACCGCACGATACCGACCCGGCCTTCCCGTTCGACCTCAATCGTCTGGTAGTCCATCGCCTTCGCAGCTTCGTACCGGACGGGCATGGAGGCCTCCTGTCTGGGCGGTGGGCGCGAGTATAGCCACGCCCCGGTGCGCTAGGCTGACCTGACGGCGCCATCCTCCGGAAGCCGTTCATCCGTATTGTGATTGCGGACAGGGAGCATCGATGGGGCCGACCGACCGCCTGGCAACGTTCATTGTGCAGACCGACGGCGATGCCATCCCCGGGCATGTCGTTCATGAGGCGAAACGAACCCTGATCAATGTCCTCGCCGTCGCCATCGCGACATCCGAGGACCCATCCGTCAGTTCGCTGGAGACGTGGGGCGGCACAGGAGGGCCGGCCAGCGTCATCGGACGAGGGACAGCGAGCGAGGGGCAGGCGGCGCTGGTCAACGGCTACCTCGCCCACCTGCAGGACTACGACGACACCCACTTCCCCACCGTCCTCCACCCCAGTGCCCCGGTGTGGCCCGCCGTCCTGACCGCCGCCGAGCGGACAGGGGCATCGGGCGCGGAGACGCTCGCCGCCTTCGCCATCGGCTGCGAGGTCGCGTGCCGGGTCGCGCTCTCCGTCCACCCTTGGCATTACGACGCAGGCTGGCACATCACCGGCACGGTCGGCGGCTTCGGGGCTGCCACAGGTGCTGCCCGACTGTTCGGCCTCGACGCGGCACGCACGACGCAGGCGCTCGGCATCGCGGGGACCCATGCAGCGGGCGTCCGCGAGGCCTTCGGCACGAATGGCAAGGCGCTGCACGCCGCGCACGCGGCGGCGAGCGGGCTGCGCGCGGCCTCGCTGGTAGCCTCCGGACTCTCCGGGCCAGAGGCGATCCTCGAAGGGCGCCGCGGCTTCTGGGCTGTGCTTTCGCCCGGCGGCCACAACGTCGCGCCGATCGAGGGCATCAGTGACCTCATCGCTTCGGACGCCCGGTGGGAGCTGCAGAACAACGGGCTGAAGCCGTACGCAAACGGCGTCGTCTCGCACCCGTTGCAGGACGCCGTCATCGAACTGCGGAACAAGCACTCGATCGCCGCGGACGACGTGCGGGCCATTGAGGCCCGCGTGCACCCGCTCGTCCTCGAACTGATGAACCGTCCTCAACCGGAGACCGGCCTCTCCGCCAAGTTCTCGCACCAGCACTGCGCCGCGGCCGCGCTCATCGACGGTGCAGGGCATGAGGCGCAGTTCCACGACGACCGCGCACGCGACCCGCAGATCGCCGCCGTCCGCGCGCTCGTCCACGCCACGCCCGATGCAGCCCTGGGCGAGGACGAGGTCCACGTCACCATCCGCATGGCGGACGGCCGCGAACTCACCACGCACGTCGAGCACGCGACTGGTTCTCCGGAGAATCCGATGTCGGACACGCACCTCGAAGCGAAGTACCGCGCGCTCGCCGTGCCGGTCCTGGGCGAGCGAAACGCCGAGGCGTTGCTGCGCGCGGCCTGGACGCTGGACGAAGCGCCCGACATCCGCGCGCTGATGGCGCTCGCCTCGAAACGCCGGGGCGCATAGCCGCGCGCAGCTGCGAGCGCTAGACGAACGCGCTCGCGATCGTCACCACCCCGAAGAAGACGAAGAGCACTGCCGCGACGAGGCCGACCGTCCGTTGCGGCAGGCGCTTCCCCGCCACAAGCCCGATCGCGACGGCGATCGCGTCCGCCGCCACCATCCCCGCCGTTGATCCCAGCCAGACGCCCGTGAACGACTCCTCGCGGCTCGCAAGCGAAACCGTCGCGAGCTGCGTCTTGTCTCCGAGTTCCGAGAGGAAAAATGAGAGCGTCACGACGCCGAATGCGCCCGCCCAGCCGAAACGCACCCGCTGGTCGTCTTCATCCAGCGAGTCGCCTCGGATGCTCCACCACGCGAAGCCCAGGAATGAGAGCCCAACGATCACACGCAGCAGAGCCTCTGGCAGCACGTCGTCGAGGGCGCGTCCCGCCGCAACCGAGCCGAGGTGGACCACCAGCGTCGCCGCCGTCACGCCAGCGATGACGGTCCACCAGCGATAGCGGGTCGCGAACCACAGCGCGACGAGCTGCGATTTGTCGCCCAGCTCGGCGACGAAGATCACCAGGGTGGAGAGCAAGAATGCGGACACCGACGACCCCCATCTTGTGAGTGCTGCGGGTGTCGTGGGAGGGGGCGTCCTTGAAACGTCCGGCCCGATCCACACGCAGCACGCGTGTTTCCGGGCCGAAAGTCTCGTCCGCCGGTTCGCACCAGCCGCGCCGCCGCCCTCGCACTGGAGGAAGTATGTCGACGGACACGCGAGGGACTACTCCCATTCGGTCTGCCCTCAGATTACCGGCGCCCGTGACCACACGCCAGCGCGATCCGTGGACACGGCCTCGAAGGGCGCGCGGTACCATCAAAGCAGTTCGATAGTGCAGCCACACGGGCAGCCGAAGTTGAGGTAACTGTGGGCATCGACGCGCTCACCCACCGGGATGACGGCACGCCACGCGACCCTACCGTCGAGGGCTGGGACGAATGGGTCAGCGCCTCGACGACGCGCAACTATGCCCTCAACGACCCGATCCTCGACTGGCTCGACCTGTTCGGGGAATCGAAGGGCTACCAGCCTGACCACGCCCTCCCCGGCTACGACCCGCGCACCGACTTCCGTGAGTTCCTGTTCGCCCAGGGACGCGAGTTCGAGGCGCGCGTGATCGCACACCTTAGTCGCGAGACCGAGGTGCGCACGCTCACCGACGACCACCTCCAGACGCGCACCCGTGAGGCCGCCGAGGCCACCTTCGCCGCGATGCGCGAGGGCGTCCCCGCGATCTATCAGGGCGTCCTCTGGGACGCCGAACACGCGGCCTTCGGCGCACCCGATCTCCTCGTCCGTGCGGATGTCCTTGAACGGCTGTTACCCGGCACGCTCGACGCGAAGGCGATCGAGGTGCCCGCACCGGACCTCGGCGGCGCATGGCATTACCGCGTCGTGGACGTGAAGTTCTCCGGGCTGCACCTGAACGCCGCGGGCACCGACCTCACCAACGGCGGATCGATGCCCGCGTACAAGACGCAGCTGTTCCTCTACAACCGCGCGCTCGGCCGCATCCAGGGGTACGAGCCGCCCGCCGCCCACCTCATCGGCCGCTCGTGGCAGCGGACGCAGCGCGGCGTGGAGTACCGAGGCGACAGCGCCCTCGATGTCGCGGCGACCGCGCCACAGTCCGGCGAGACCGCGCGCGGCCGCTTGACTTCATCGACGGCCACCGGCGCACTCCACTGGATCCGACGCCTCCGCGCGGAAGGGGGCACATGGCAGGTGACGCCTGAACCCTCGACCCGTGAGTTATACCCGGACGCCTCCAACGCCGAAGACCAGCCGTGGCACGCGGCGAAGCGTCTGATCGCGCGTGACCTGGACGAGATCACCTTGCTATGGCAGGTCGGCGTTGAGAAACGTAATCAGGCGCACGAGAAGGGCATCCGCAGCTGGACCGACCCACGCCTTACCCCCGAACAGGTCGGGATGAAAGCGGACGGCGCCTATCACGACCCCCTGTCCGGGATCCTTGAGATCAATCGCGTCACCGATGGCCCGCCCATGCGCCGAGGCCACGGCACTGACCCCGAGGCGTGGCGGCCCGTCCCGCCCCTCGAGTTCTTTGTCGACTTCGAGACCTTCGATGACCTGCACGATGACTTCACGTCGTTCCCTCGCTGCGGCGGGCGGCCCCTCATCTTCATGGTCGGCTGCGGCCACATCGAGGACGGCGAGTGGCAGTTCCGTTGCTTCGTCGCCGACACCGAGACCGAAGAGGCCGAGGCACGCATGATCGACGCGTGGTTCGAGCACATGGAGGCCATCCGACAGCGTGTGACGCCCCACTTCGAAGCCCCGCGCGTCATCCACTGGTCGCCCGCAGAGAAGATCATGTTCGAGACGGCCTACAACTCCGCGCAGGCGCGCCACCCGGAGAAGGGCTGGCCCTCCCCCAACTGGTTCGACTTCCTCGATGTCATGCGGAAGGAGCCGGTGGTGATCCGCGGCGCGATGGGCTTCGGCCTGAAGGCCGTCGCGCGCGCCCTCCACAGCCACGGCCTCATCGAGACGGTCTGGGGCGACGGCCCCACGGACGGCCTGGGCGCGATGATGGGCGGGTGGTGGTGCTACGACGAGGCCGTCCGCTCAGGCGTCCCTGTCACCTCGCTCGACCTCATGAAGGAGATCGTCGACTACAACGAGGTCGACTGCCGATCGATGTGGGAGGTGGTGCGCGCGGTCAGAGGGTTGGAGTAGCCCTACCGCCCTGTGAACTTCGGCGGGCGCTTCTCGCGGAACGCCTGCACGCCCTCGGTGCGGTCCGCGGAGTCGGCGAGGATGAGGTTCAGCCAGCGCTCGTGGTCCGTGTACTCCTCGAAGTCTTCGAGGACGGCGCGGTTCACGCTCGCCTTCCACGCGGCGTAATTCTTCGTCGGGCCCTGCGCGAGTTCGCCGACGAAGGTCGCTAGTTCGGCCTCGTACGTCTCGGGCGACCAGAGGCGGTTGATGATCCCGTAACGCTCGGCTTCGACCGCGTCGATCACGCGGCCGGTCATCAGCAGGTCCATCGCGCGCGACTTGCCGATGAGGGCGGGGAGCAGCAGCCCCACGCCCTGGTTCGCGAAGATCGCCTTCCCCGCGCGGATGTCGCCGATCACGATGTCCGAGCGCGCCACGCGGAAGTCGCTGGACAGCGCCGTCACCCAACCCGCACCGTGCGTGAGGCCGTTGAGCGCGGCGACGACCGGCTTCGGCGTGCTGAGCAGCGTCTTCACGAGCTCGTAGTGCGGGCCTCGGTCCGGGTGGAGGCCGTTGCGGTCGTAGCCGCCGGGGCGGTCGCCCATCCCGCTCACGATGTCATCGCCCGAGGAGAACGCGCGGCCGGTGCCCGTGATCACCACGACGCGCACGTCCGGATCCGGGCCGGCCTCCGCCACGTAGCGCGTGATCCCGGTCACCATGTCCCAGGTGATGGCGTTCAGCCGCTCCGGCCGGTTGAGCCGGATCGTGACGACCCCGCCCTCCTGCGTGCGGACCAATCCTTCGACGTCAGCCATCGTGATGTCCCTCCGCGACGCTCAATGAGCCGCCGGAGGATAGCAGAGCCATGACCGGCCCCGGACATGAGAGAAGGGCAGCGGGGACGGCTGCCCTTCTCTCATCTACTGGCGACAGGCGCCAGCGGGCACTACCGGCGTGAGAGCGCCGGCTCTCGACGGGTGTTCGCGGAAGCCTTCTCAGCGGAACGGGCGCCCACCCACTCGAGGAACTCGGTGAGTTCGCCCGCGAGGCCGCCGAGCGTGTTGCTCTGCGCCGCGACTTCGCCCATCTGCGCCGACACCTCTTCGGTGCTGGCGGAGACCTGCTCCGACACGGAGGCGTTCTCGACGGCGATCGAGTTGACCGCGGTCATGCGGTCGCGCAGTTTCTCGGCGCGCGCCTGGGCGTCCGACACTCCGAGGGATGTCTGGCTGGCCAGGTCGCCGACCTCCGAGATCCGCTCGGCCAGCTTGCCCGCCGTCTCCTCCGCCTTCGAGGCACGCTGAGAGATCGCCGAGACGGCGTCGTTCACTTCACGCGAGAGTCCGACGATCTGTTCGAGCGCCGCACCGGCCTGGAGTGCCTTTTCGCTGCCTGAAGAGACATCGCGCTCGACCGACTCCATTGCGGCGATGGTCCGCTCCATGCCGTTCTGGACACCCTCGATCAAGCGGGCGATGTCCTTGGCGGCCGTGCTCGCGCGCTCGGCGAGGCTGCGGACTTCGTCCGCGACCACGGCGAAGCCGCGCCCCATCTCGCCGGCACGGGCGGCCTCGATGGCGGCGTTGAGCGCCAGCAGGTTGGTCTGGTCGGCGATCTCGCCGATCGTCTTGGTGATGGTGCCGATCTCGCGCCCGCTCTGGCTGAGGTCGCTGATCTGACGCGACGTGGAGACGACCGCGGTGCTGATGGTCTCCATCGCCTGCACGGTGTCGGCGACCGCCTTCATCCCGCCCTCGGCGGCATCGTGCGCCTCGGTCCCGCGCCCGGTCGCACGGCGCGAACCCTCCGCGACTTCGGTCAGCGCGGAACGCATCTCCGCCGCCTCGGCACGCGCCTGCTCGGCCTCGCTCGTCTGCCGCGTCGCGGCCTGCGCGATCACGGCGACGGTCCCCACCAGGTCATTGAGGTTGGTGTTGGCCTCCATCAGCGCGTTCGTCTGCTCACCCGCGCCGCGGGCGACTTGCGAAATCGCGTTGGCGATCTCACGGCTTGCCACCTCGACCTGCTCGCTGCCTTCCGACAGCGCGCTGGAGACGGGACGGAGGCGGTCGTTCACATCGGTGAGCCGCGTCATCAGGCTCTCGACGTACGACTCCACCGCCAGAGAGCCGTCGAGGACGAACACCTTCTGGAAGGAGAGGATCGTGTCGGCGAGTTCGTTGCCCTTGAGGTTCTTGGCAAGCAGCGGGAACACCAGCGCGGCATACGTCGAGTAGTTGCCGAGGTTCCAGCGTGGCTTCACATCCAGACGGGCGTGGACCTCGCCGATGGTCACGCGGCGGTCGAAATAGCCCATGTCGAACTTCGCGTCGAGCACGGAGAGGAAGTAGTCCAACTGCGCCGCCTCAAGACGTGGGCGGGCGCTGTTCGCCTCGCCGACCTTCGAGGCGAACTCCGGGAATTTGAATGAATGGTCGTAAAAGTCCGTAACGATCTTCTCGCTGAGCGGGCGCAGGAACTTCGCTGCCTTGCGGATCCGTTCCGCATCCTCCGGGCCCAACTGGATCCAGTTCATCCAGGTGTTCCGCGCCGCCTCGTCAATCACGATCCGTGCCATGTGTGCTTCCGTTTCCGCGTCTCTGCGCAGCCCCTCGCGAACTACGTCTCGTACAACATGTGCGTTCGCATCTGACGGGGTTGTCAGGAAATCCCCTACCTCCCCCCCCCCTGGTGGGATTCGACACAATGGAGTCACGATCTGAGATATCGCAGGAAGCTAGATACAACACATACAGGCAGTATCTAGATACTGCCTCGATAGAAACGCGATATATCGGTAACAAATGCCACGGTCAGGACCTGAGGGCCGCTACCTCATCGCGATCCCCATCGACTCGCGGACGCCGCCCGACGCGATGAGCGCGTCCGCGCGGTCGCCGAGGCCCACCTCCGTAAGGATCTCCCGCGTCTGGCGACCGAGCGCCGGTGCGGGGCGTCCCGGACGCAGCGGTGTCCTCGACAGTCGCGCCGCGGGCCCGATCGTGGTGACCACGCCCATGTCGTCGTGCTCCCGCTCGACGCTGAGGCCGTGGGCGATCACCCACGGGTGGTCCATCAACTCACGGACCCCCTGCACGACTCGGTGGACCGCGACGCCGGGCCGGCCAATCAGCCGCTTCTGCCACGTTGCCAGCGGCGCCATCGCGATACGCCGCTCCAGTTCCGCTTCCAACGCCGCGCCTGAAAGACCCTCGATGTCCTCAAGCCCCTCAACACCCGCGAGCGAGGCGACCACCGGCGCGGCGAGGAAGATCCAGAGGTCGATCGCCTTGTAGGCGCGATGGAGCGGGCCGCTGCCGGCAGCCTCCTGGCCGCGCGCTTCGTCCCACGTCTTGCCGGCATAGTCCTGCATGAACGTGGACTGCAGCAGCGTCGCCGTGTAGGCGAGCGCGGCATCGACGTGCTGGCCTTCCCCCGTGCGGCGTCGGTGCAACATCGCGAGGGCGACAGCGTATGCGCCGAGGAACCCGGTGCCGTAGTCATTCACGGCGTACTTCTGCAGCTGCGGCTGCCCGGCGCCGCCAAACCGCTCCTGCATGCCGGTCGCAGCTTGCGCGATCTGTTCATGCCCCGCGCGGCCCGCGTACGGCCCGACGTGCCCGTAGGTGTTCAGCGAGGCGTAGACGATGTCCGGCTTCTTCGCCTTCACCTGCTCGTAGGAGATGCCCAGCTTCGTGGCGACGTCCTTGCGGAAGTTCTGCACGACAACGTCCGCGCCTTCGACCAATTTCCAGAACACCTCCTGGCCCTCTGGGGTCTTCAGGTCGAGGACGATGCTGCGCTTCCCGCGGTTCACGTCGCCGTGGAACGCGAACCCCGGCGGGCGCGTGGGCGCCTCGATTTTGATCACGTCCGCGCCGTACTCACCGAGGGTGCGCCCGCACGTCGGCCCGGCAAGCACAATGCAGAGGTCGAGGACACGCACACCATCGAGGGCGTTGCGCAGCAGGCCCTCGTGCGCGGCGGCCGAGGTCGCGGCGCCGCGCGAGGCGGTCGCGAGCGCCATCACCTCGGCGTGGTCGGCATTCAAGGGGTGGCGCGGGCCCGCGACCGCGCCTGGCGTCAGGGTGAGCCGCGCAGCGACGCCAGGCATCTTCGTCTTCCCCAGGACCGGGTCGTCCACCTCGATGACCGTGCCGGAACCGAGGGCGTGCTCGTGGATGAGCCACTCGGCGCTCGGACGGCAGACGGCGCACTCGCCGCCAGCGGCGTTCACCAGCGCTTCCCACTCGGCGGCGGGACGCGTCTTGAACAGTGCACGGGCTTGCTCGATCATCTCACGCGCCGCCTCGGGGTCATTCGCAAGCCGTTCACGGTTGATCAGGCCATCACGCACCCAGTGACCGACACCCGCGGCGTCGAGGACCTCCTGCGTCCTGCCGTTGCCGGTGTGGAACATCACCCAGGGCCCGTCCGCGCACTCGAACTGCGTGGTGAGCGAGACGCCGGCACCCATCGGTGCCAGGTCGCCCTGGTGGACACGCAGCCCGTCGTAACCGATCGCGCCGTACATCCCGTCGAACAGCGGCACCGTCACCACCTGGCCGGCGCCGTCCCGTTCCCGCACGCCGAGCGCCATCGCGACGGCGACCGCCGCCTGGATCGCCGCGTACGAGGATGGCAGCGGGATCGCGCTGTAGACCGGGCGTCCGTTGATCGGCGTGCCGCCGCGCGCGGCGCGATACATCCCCGCCGCCGCGCCGACGATGCCCTCCCACGCGGGCAGCCCCGCGCGCGGGTCGTCCGGGGCGAAGCCGGGGAGTGAGCAGTAGATGAGGCGTGGATTCGCTTCGGTCATCGCGGTCGCGCCGAGACCCAGGCGGTCCATCACGCCCGGCCGGAAATTCTCGATGACCACGTCCGCGCCCGCAATCAAGGCGCGCGCGGCGTCGCGGCCGTCCTCGGTCTTGAGGTCGAGGACGGCAGAGCGCTTCCCTCGGTTCCAGGTGGCGTTCGCCGGGGTGTCCCAGCGCGGGCCGCCGGGCGGGTCGATCCGGATCACCTCAGCGCCCTGGTCGCCCAGCAACTGCGCCGCGAGCGGCCCCGCGATGTACTGTCCAAAGTCGATGACCCGCACGCCACTCAACGCACCAGCCATTGCGCCACTCCTCGACTCCGGGCCGCAGAGCTCGAAGTCCAACCGCCTTCAACCACCATGGAAGTCCGCGCAGTGTAGGGCGGACACCTCGATGGGCTCCCAACACATATCACGCGTGCGATGGCCCCGCCCGCGCAATCGTGTCGCGGGTTGACACGCCTCCGGTGGAGGCATCCAATCACGCGGGCCGCACCGTCGCGGCCGTGGACGAGGGAGAGATTTATGCGCGCTGCCATCCTCCGCGGGCCCGACCCCATGACCATCGAGCAGGTGAACCTGGACGGCCCCCGCGCGTGCGAGGTGCGCGTGAAGGTCGTCGCCTGCGGCGTCTGCCACTCCGACCTGCACACGATCAACCGTGCGAAGGCCGGCGCGCTCCCCATCCCGGTCATCCTCGGACACGAGGTCGGCGGGATCGTGGAGGAGGTCGGGCCTGGCGTTACCAGCGTGAAAGCGGGCGACCACGTCGTCGTCGCGTTCCGCCCGAACTGCGGGCAGTGTTTCTTCTGCCTGCGCGGCGAAGGCCAGCTTTGCGAACGCCCGGACTACCCGGAGCGGGCCGCTGCCGGCACAGCCCCCCGCCTGACGCAAGAAGGCAAGCCGATCCAGCAGGGCATCGGCGTCGCTGGCTATTCCGAGTACACGGTGATGCCCGAACGCGGCGTAGTGAAGATCCGCCAGGACGCCCCGCTGGAGACCGTCTGCCTCGTCGGCTGCGGCGTGACCACGGGCGTGGGCGCGGCGATCCGCACGGCGAAGGTCGAGGCGGGCTCCACTGTCGCGGTGATCGGGCTCGGCGGCGTGGGGCTGAACGTCGTGCAGGGCGCGCGTCTCGCCGGCGCCAGGAAAATCATCGCCATCGACACCGTGGACTCGAAGGCAGACCTGGCCGCGAAGTTCGGCGCGACGCACTTCATCAATGCGGCAAAGGAGGACGTGGTCGCGCAGGCGCAGAAGATCGGCGGCGGCTGTGTCGACTACGCCTTCGAGGCGATCGGCCTCGGCGCGACGGTGACGCAGGCGTTCAACATCGTGCGCGCCGGCGGCACCGCGGTGGTGGTGGGCGTCGTGGGGCAGGACGTGACGGTCCCAGGGCTTGCGTTCCTGAGGGAGAAGCGACTGATCGGCTCATTCTTCGGTTCCGCCACGCTCCAGCATGACATCCCGCTCTACGTGGACATGTACATGGATGGCAAACTGAACCTGGACGACCTCGTCTCGAAGCGCCGCCCGCTGGCCGAGGTGAATGAGGCCTTCGAGGACATGAAGACGGGCGGCGTTGCCCGCTCCGTGATGATGCTGTAGCCACCTGGCGCCTCCACACCGCGTTTCGGTTACTATCCGTACGCCTTCCCACTAGCAAGGCAAACCGGAGCGACCGATGCGTCTACGACTGATCGCAGGACTCGGCGCAGCCTTTGCATTGGCAATCGCGGGCTGTGGGACAAACGGCCAAGCCGCCCTCCCCGCCCCGACCAGCACCGGCACCCCGCCCGCTGAGGTGAACGCCGCGCCGGGCACAGTGGATACCAGTAGTCCCGGGGGCCAGGCGGCGGTCGCGCTCGCTGCCGCTACGGACGGCAAGTACGTCGTGACGCTGGACCCCGGCCACGGCGGGGACGAGTCGGGCGCGGCTGCGTACGGCGTGGTCGAGAAAGACTCCAACGTCGACTTTGCCTTGCGCGTCGAACGGCTCCTCCGCCAGGAGGGCGTCGAGGTCATCCTCACCCGCCGGGACACGAACCACCCCGCCGGCGTCACCGCCACCGGCAGCGCCGGGACGCGCGCTTCGCTCGCCGAGCGCGTCCGTCTGGCGAACGAGGCGCGCTCCGACGTGTTCGTCTCGATCCACTCGAACGGGTCGCCAAACTCTGCCGACCGTGGCATCGAGGTCTACTGGGAGAGCCGCCGAGAGTTCGCCACGGAAAATCAGCAGCTCGCCCGCACGGTGCAGGACCGGATGATCGAGAGCGCCCAGCATGCGGGCTACGGCGTCCGCGACCGCGGGATCATCGACTCTTCCTGCTGGCGCGGACGAGACGGGCGATGCGTAGGGCTGTATGTCCTCTCACCAGCCGGCCAGACGACGCTGGGTGGCAATCCGCAGGCGAAGGTGCCCACACTGATGCCTGGCGTCCTGGTGGAATTGCTGTTCATCTCCAACACCGAGGACGTGGCGCTGCTGAAAGATGGCCGCGCGCGCGATGCCATCGCGCAGGGGCTGGCGTGGGGCATCCTCGACTTCCTCAAGTCGCGGTAGCCCTCGTAACCACGTCTACGGCGTGCAGCGCCAGACGGCCCACTCGGGCCCAATACGTGTGCGCGGGTCCAGCCGGCAGCGGCTCTGGACGGCGTCCAACACGTCACGTCCGATCAGGCCGCTCCGGATACGTCCCTGGCCGAGGATGACGGCAGGCACCTCCCCGGCCGCGAGGGACGCACTCAGTTCGCCGGTAGGCAGCATTGCCTCACGCTGGTACTCGTTCCATACGGGGAGCACGGAGACGTCGCCGTACGCCACGGCCTCGCCGGCATTGTTCACGCCGTCGATGCCGAAGCGGTACTTCGTCCCCTGATCGGGGAACGCCGCGAGGATCGCCTCGACGGGCACGCTACGGCTGGTGATGACGGGCGGACGTTTCGAGGCGTATACGAGCGGGTTCGGCCGTGTGATCTGACCGCCGGACGGCGCCTCCGTCGCGATCCAGATCGATGCCGCGGCGGGGACGGCAAGCACCGCGCCGAACGCAAGTACGCGATAGGCGGCGGCACGACGGCTCGACCACGCGAGCAACGCGAGAGCGACGGCAAGGCCGGCCAGCACCACGGCGATGGTCGTGGCATGCGTGAGCGGCGGGTGTGACCGGACGGCCCAGCGCCCGTACCCCGCCACACCAAGCACTATTGCCACCGTCACAACGGCGCCTCGGCCACCTCGCAGCCGTGACGCCTCCGCGGCAGCGAACCCCATCAGGACAGCAAGCGCGGGGGCGTACGCCTCCGTGTACTGTGCTGCCGCGCGGTTCGACATCGAGAACAGCACGACGCCCGTCGCGCCCCACGCCGCCCAGAAGATGGCCGGCCCCCGCACGAACCGTCTCGGATCACGCGCTGTGAGCACGATGCCGGCCAGAGCCATGATCACCGTCGCACCGAGCAGCGGGCCGTTGGAGCCGGTGAGTAGGCGACCGGGGCCGGCGTCACCGACACCGAATGCGCGCGCGGACGCACGGAGCTGCGCGTTGGTATCGGCGGAGGCGCCGGGAGTGGGCGCGAAGATCGTGACCTCACCCGGAAGGACGCGCTCGATGCCGTTGTAACGGAGGGCAAGGCCAATCGCGCTGTTCGACCGATCGTTCATGATGCGCGGACGATGCTCCGGCGGCGTGACCTCGACCGCGGCGACCCAGGAGACGCTCACCATGACGAGGATGGCCGCAGCGCACGCGACCACACGCCAGCGCGCCAGTACGTCACGCTGCCAGCGCACCGTGACGTACAGCACCGCGGCCGGCATCACGAGGAACCCCTCGAAGAACTTCACGTTGAACAGGACGCCCATCACGACTGCCCACGCGAGCAGCAGACGAGGGCGTGGCGACTCAACGGCGACGACCAGCAGCCACGCGGCGACGGCCAGCAGCGCCGCCACGAGGACATCCATCGTCGAATCGCGCGAGGTCGCGACCGATTCCGGAAACACGGCGAGCGCGAGCGCGGCCACCAGCGCCACCGTGCGGCCACCGCTCCGTCGCGCCGCACCCCAGGTGAGCGCCACCGCGACGGTCCCCGCGAGGGCCATCGGGCCGATCAGGCCATACGCGTCGAACCCCACAAGACGTGTCGCCACCACCTGGAGCCAGAGCGCCACCGGCGGCTTGTCCACCGTCAAGGTGGCAGCAGGGTCGTACGCGGCATACCAGAAATGGTGCCAGGACTGTCCCATCGAACGGACCGTCGAGGCATAGAAGAGATTGCCCAGACCCTCCTCGCCCAGGGCGGTGAACCGCAACCACGCGGCGAACCCCAGGACCACCAGCAGACCGCATGCCTCGATGGCATGGGGCCTCCAGAGTCCGCTCAGGCTTCGGAGATTCCGCACGCTGGCTCCCGCCCACGCGCGCACATCGTATCCGCGCGTCGCAACGGGTGTGGTCATTCGCTGCGGAGCGCGAGGATTGGATCGAGCCGGGAGGCGCGAAATGCCGGATAGGAACCGCTGATCAGGCCGACCAGCAGGGCCACCCCAAAGGCCAGGGCGATGCTCCACGTCTGGATCGCCGTCTGCATTGCTGTCCCCGAGATATCACGTCCGTTGATCTCGACGGCCACTCCCACGCCGATGCCGATGCCGATCAGCCCACCCACCAGACTCAGGGCAATCGCCTCCGTCACGAACTGGCGCATGACGTCTATCCCGCGTGCCCCGACGGCGCGACGAATACCGATCTCCCGCGTCCGCTCTGTCACGGAGACCAGCATGATGTTCATCGTCCCTATGCCGCCGACGATGAGCGAAATTCCGGCGATGCTCCCGAGGAGGATCGAGAGCGTCCGGCTGACCTCGGCGGCGGCCCCGACCAGGTCGTTCTGGCTCTGCACCGTGAAGTCGGGCGTCACGACCTGATGACGTTGAGCCAGGACAGTAGTGATCTCCATCTCGATCGGATCCTGTTTCGCATCGGGCGCGGTCCGGACATTGATCTGGTTCACGGAGATATCGCCCCGCGGATTGCGGAGGAACTGGAACCGTGCCGAGAGGGACGGCACTGGGACGAACACGTAGTTGTCCTGCTCCCCGGTACCGCCACGTGTCTCCATCACCCCGATCACGCGGAAATTGAAGCCCTGTGGCCCGAGGGCAAGGCGTAACTGCTGCCCGATGGCATCGCCGTCCGGGAACAACGACGCCGCGACGGCTGAACCGAGGACGACCGTCAGCGCACGGCGGTCGACATCGTCCACACCGATGAAGTTGCCCTGTGCCACCTTCGCGTCGCGCACCTCCGCATAGGCCGGCGTGGTGCCGATGACGGTCACACCCAGGTTCTGGCTCAGCGCGATCGCCTGGGCATTGAACGCAAGCTGCGGCGCAACCCCCATCACGCCGTGGATCTTCGCGCCTGCGATGGCGTCGGCGTCGGCGGCTGTCAGGGTGATGCCGCTGTCTCGCGCCCCGCGTGCCCCCGTCGAACGATCGGTCTGTGGCGCCGGCTTCACGAAGATGAGGTCGGAGCCCAACCCTCGAATACGGTCCTGCACGCCTTGCTGGGCCCCCTGCCCGACGGCGATCAGCACGATGACGGATGCGACGCCGATCACCAGGCCAAGCGCCGTCAGGCCGCTACGGAGCCGGTTCGCGGCGATCGCGCGGAGCGCGGTGCGGATGGAATCGAAGATGCTCATCGTGCCACCTCGCTGACCGGGTGTCCCGCAGGCTCGTCGGAGGCAGCCTCAACCGCCATAGCCGGGTGTGGCCGCGGTTCGTCCGAGAGGATACGGCCATCCCGCATCCGGACCGTCCGGTTCGTGAATTCGGCGATGTTCTGCTCGTGCGTCACCACGACCACGGTGATCGCCTGCTCCCGAGCGAGGTCCGCGAAAATTCCCATCACCTCTTCACTGGTCTTCGTGTCCAGCGCACCGGTGGGTTCATCCGCGAGGATCACGTTGGGATGGACGACCAGCGAGCGAGCGATAGCGACCCGCTGTTGTTGCCCCCCGGACAACTGGTTCGGATGGTGGTTTGCTCGGTCAGCCAGCCCCACACGCTCCAGCGCCTCCATGGCCATCTGACGCCGGTTCGGCAGGCGCTGGTACAGCAGCGGCAACTCCACCTGCTCGATCGCCGTCATACGAGGCACCAGGTTGTAGGACTGGAATACGAAGCCAAACAGCCGGCCGCGCAACTTCGAACGGGTATCGTCGTCGAGCTTTGAGACATCGGCGCCGTCGAGGAGATAGCGACCCGCGGTGGGGTCATCCAGCAGGCCGATGATGTTCATCATCGTGCTCTTCCCCGAGCCGCTGGCCCCCATGATCGCGATGAACTCGCCCGCCTCGACATTCAACGAGACGCCGTCCAGCGCACGGACCTCGCCCGCGTCTGTCCGGTACACCTTCTCGATGTCATCGAGCAGGATCACCGGATGACGTTTCCGCCGCCCGGTCCGCCCCCGCCAGGCGGTGGGTTGGTCTGCCCGGGGCGTGCCGTACCGGTCGCGGTCGCCGTCCCGCGGATCGCGCTGGTGATCACCGTGTCGCCTTCATTGAGCCCGCTCGTGATCACGGTGCGCGTGCCGTCCGTGCCTCCGGTCACCACCGGCTTGGACTGAGAGCCACCGTTCCCGTCCGGCACCAGCACCACGGACTGGCGGTTCTCCCGCCGCACCGCGCCGGAAGGCACGAGCAGCACGTTCTCGCTCACCGACTGCACGAGGATCACCGAGCCGCTCATCCCCTCCGTGGGAAGCCGCTGTGCGGCCGCGCCTCCAGCCGTCCCCGCGCCT
>VGPD01000018.1 GCA_016875635.1 Chloroflexota bacterium | reverse complement strand
CGCCGGACGCTGCCCTCCTCCCAGGGTGTACTGGCCGCGCTTGGTCAGCGTGACGCCAAGCGCACCCGCCATCGCAGCCATCGGCTGGCCCGCATTCGGGCTGTCGGTCAGTGCGCCATCGCGTCGCCACAACTCGAACGCCAGGACACCACGGTGCGCACGACGCTCCGCCGCGACGCAGATGGCAAATGCGGCCACGCGCGCCGGAACAAGGTTCGCGAGATCGTCGAGGCGTGCCGCGGCCCAGCCGAACTCCGCATACCGTTCGCTGCGGTAGCCCCACAGCGAGTCCAGCGTGTTCAGCGCTCGGTACGCCCATGCCCCGCCCGGCCCACCGACCGCGAAGGCCAGCCAGGGCCCGGCGACGCCGTCGCCGAGGTTCTCGGCGACCGACTCGATCGTCGCGCCCGCCACCTCGCTTGCATCGAGGTCATCCGTCGGGCGGCTCACGAGGTGGTAGCCGAGCAACCGTCGGGCCTCGACGAGGTCGCCCGAATCGAGCGCGTCAGCGACTTCGAGCGCACGGTGCATCAACGTCCGCTGCGCGCTGGCGAGCGCAAGGGACCCCGCGGCCGCGGCGATTCGACCACCCGGACGATGCCGGCTCTTCCATTCCGCGACGGTCGCCACGAGGCCGGCGGACATCGGGAGCAGGAGGGCACCTGCGCTCCCCGCCACGCGAGGGCTGAAGCGGCCGAGCGTGGCGCCTTCGTACGCCCGGGCGGCGAGCCCGAGGGCGCGCACCGGATGAACGACGCTCGGTGGATCGCCCAGCAGCGCGTCCGCTGAGACGCCAAGGAGGAACGCAACTGCGCGCTGTCGGGTGTTCATCCCACCAAGGGTACCGCCGGCCCACCCGGCAGGCTCCCGGTCGTGTGACCGCTAGACGTACTTCGCAAACCAGGCAAGCGTGTCCGCCCACGCCTTCGTCGCCTGCGCCTCGTGGTACGCTTTGCCCGTGTCGTTGTGGAACGCGTGGCCCACACCCGGGTAGATCGTCAACTGGTTCACAACACCGGCCGCGTTGAGTGCGGTCCGCAGCGGCTCGACACCCCCGGTGATCCGCGTGTCATTCTCGGCGTAGACACCGAGCACCGCCGCCTTGATGTCCTTGACGGCGGCGATGTCCGGTGCGGGGCCGTAGAACGGCGCCGCTGCCTTCAGTTCCGGGATCTGGGTGGCCGCCGCCCAGGTGATGCCTCCGCCGAAGCAGTAGCCGGTCATCCCAATGCGCTTGCCATCCACGCCGTCCACGGTCTGCAGGTATTTCAGGCCCGCGACGAAATCGGCGATATGCCGGGCCGTCCCAGCCCCGGTCAGCAGGCCGGGGACCTGGTCAGCATCACGGCTGGCCGTCCCGCCCTCGCGCGTCAGCAGGTCGACTGCGAGCGCGACGTACCCTTCCTTGGCAAAGCGGCGAGCAACATCGCGGATGTGCGGCGTGAGGCCCCGGTTCTCGTGGCACACGAGGATCGCGCGCGTCCCCGGGGCGGCTTTCGCTGGCCTTGCCAGGTAACCGCCGGCCTGCGCGGCACCTGCCGGGAACTTCACGTCCGACCCGATGACCGCCGGGTCGCCGTCTGGCACGGAGAGTTTGCTTTTCGCCCCGGGCACCGGAACGAGCGCCGCCGCGGGCGTCGGGCTTGCGGTCGGCGTCGCCTTCGACGCGTCCGACGCCGCGGGAGTCACCGGCTGCGGCATCGGCTCGTCCTTTGCCGGCAACTCGTCGTTCGAACAGCCGAGGGCGAGCATCGCCGCGGTCGTCGCCGCCATCGAACCCGTCACGAACGCTGCCTTGCGAATGAAGGTACGGCGCGTGATCTCGCCCCCGCGCCAGTCGTCGTAGAACTCCTCGACGAGGTATCTCTCGAACTTGCCGAGGTTGGTGCTGCTGAGGTCGCTCACTGTGTGTCCTCCCTGTGCGGTGTGGGCCGCGGACGCGGACAGCGTACAAGGACAAAGGACAAGTTTGCGGCTAGCCTGGCGTCTCCCATCGCAACGTGCGCCCCACTGCGCGCGACCACGCCGCGGACTGCCGTTGCCGCTCATGCGCATCGATCCGGGGCGTGAAGACGTCCACCGCTCCGGCATCGAGGCTGGTGAACTCCTCGACGCTACCCCAGACGCCGGCAGCGATCCCGGCGAGGCCAGCGACGCCGAGCGCGGTCACCTCCAGTTCCGCTGGCCGGTGGACGGGGAGCCCCAGGAGGTCCGCCTGGATCTGCATCAACAGGCCGTTGCGACACGCTCCGCCATCCACACGGAGCGCTGACAACGGCGCACCTGCGTCGGCCGCGAGGCATTCGATGACCTCACGGCTCTGGTGGGCAATCGCCTCCAGCGCCGCCCGCGCGATGTGCGCCCGCGTCGTGCCTCGCGTGAGGCCGAGGATCGCGCCCCGCGCCGACTCGTCCCAGTAGGGCGCTCCCAGCCCCGTGAACGCCGGCACCAGGGTCACCCCTCCGCTGTCCGGCACGGACGCGGCGAGCGCCTCGACCTCCGACGCGGAGGTGATCAGGCCGAGGCCATCACGAAGCCACTGCACGGTGGAGCCTGCCGAGAACACGCTGCCTTCAAGCGCATACGCGGCCGATATGCCGGAAACACGGGCCGCGACTGTCGTGAGGAGGCCTCGTGCGGACGGCACGGCACGATCCCTCGTGTGCATGAGCAGGAAACAGCCGGTGCCGTACGTGTTCTTCGCCGCGCCGGAGGTCGTACAGCCCTGCCCGAACAGCGCCGCCTGCTGATCGCCCGCTACCCCCCGGATCGGGAGGGTTACGCCGAGCCACGAGGCGTCCGCCTCACCGAAGTTGCCCGAGGAAAGCCGGACCTCCGGCAGCAGCGCCCGAGGGATATCGAGGGCGGCCAGCAGCCAGCCATCCCACGCATACTCGTGGATGTTCCACAGCATCGTCCGGCTGGCGTTTGTCTCATCGGTGGCGTGGACGCGCCCACCTGTCAGCCGCCAGAGCAGCCACGAGTCCACCGTCCCGAACGCGAGTTCCCCGCGTTCGGCCCGCACCTGCGCACCCGGCACGGCGTCCAGGATGAACCGGACCTTTGTCGCGCTGAAGTACGCGTCGATCATGAGCCCCGTGCGTGCCCGCACCTCGGTGCCCAGCCCGCGGGCACGCAGGTCATCGCAGATCGAGGCAGTCTGGCGTGACTGCCAGACGACCGCCGGGTAGATCGGGCGTCCCGTGGCACGCTCCCAGACCAGCGCGGTCTCCCGCTGGTTCGTGATCCCGATCGCCGAGACCTCGCGCGCCTCAATCCGGGCACGAGCAAGGACGCCGCGCGCGGCGGCGATCTGGGAGAGCCAGATCGCCTGCGGGTCGTGCTCCACCCAGCCGGGGCGCGGGTATGCCTGCGGGAACTCGCGCTGGTCGACCGCGACGGAGCGGCCGCGTTCGTCGAACAGGAGGGCCCGCGAGGAAGTGGTCCCCTGGTCCAGCGCGAGGATGTACCGGCCCATGTGATCGCGCCTCCGCCGCCGGGATGCGCGATGATGCCCGCACCGGCTGGCCGAATGATAGGAGCCCGGGATGATCGAGGGCGACGCGGAGACAGACGCCGACCTGGAGGCCGCTGTGCGCATCCTCCACGCCGGCGGGCTCGTCGCCATCCCCACGGAGACGGTCTACGGCCTCGCTGCGGACGCCTCCAACCCCGCCGCCGTCCGGCGGCTGTACCAGGTCAAAGGCCGACCGGCGGGCCACCCCGTCATCATTCACATCGCCGGCATCGAGGCGCTGCCACGCTGGGCCGCGCGTGTCCCTGAGGACGCCCGGCGGCTCGCGGAGGCGTTCTGGCCCGGTCCGCTCACGCTGATCCTCCCGCGCACCCCGGCCGCCGGGGACGAAGTCACGGGCGGACGCGAGACCGTCGGCCTCCGCGTCCCCAACCATCCCCTGACCCTCGCGCTGATCCGCGCCTTCGACGGTGGTCTGGCGGCGCCGTCCGCCAACCGCTTCGGCCGCGTCTCACCTACGACTGCCGCCGACGTCCGCGCCGATCTCGGCGGCGATGTCGACCTCGTGCTGGACGGCGGACCGTGTGGCGTGGGCGTGGAGTCAACGATCGTGGACTGCAGCGAAGAGGGTGCTCCGCCAGTCATCCTGCGGCCCGGCGGCGTCACTGCCGAGGAGATTGAGGCGGCCCTCGGCCACCCGGTGCAGCGCACACCCGGCGGCCCGAGTCGCGCGCCCGGAATGCTCGCCGCTCACTACGCGCCACGCGCGGAGGTGATCGTGATCGAGGAGTCCGCGGCGGCGATCGCCGCTGCGGACTCACATGCCAGATCCGGTGAGCGAACGGGGCTGCTCACACCTCAGCCGGTGACGGCGCCACCCGGCGTGACCGCACTCACCGCCGGCGATACGTCAGAGTCGTACGCCGCCGCACTGTACGACCGCCTGCGCGAAGCGGATCGGCTCGGTCTCGACGTCCTGGTGGTCGTGCCGCCACCCGCCGAGGGCGTGGGCGTCGCCGTGCGTGACCGCCTCGCACGCGCCGCCACCGGCAGCGCCCGTTAGGCGCCGAGTTCCTCGCGAAACGCCGCGACCGTGCGCGCCATCCCATCCGCGAGGGTCACGGTCGGCTGCCACTGCCACAGTTCCCACGCACGGGAGGCGTCCAGCGCAATACGCGGGATGTCGCCTGGACGGGGGGGCGCGGCGACAGGGGCGCGCTCGTACCCCGTCTCGTGCGCCAGCAGGTCGAAAATCTCGCGTGTGCTCGTCTCGCGGCCCGTGCCCACCAGGCAGAACGCCGCCACCGGCGCAGTCGCCGCGCGCATCTGCGCCTCGATCACGTCCTCCACGTACACATAGTCTCGCGTGTCGGCGCCGGTGCCGAAGATCGTGCAGGGCTCACCGCGCAGCATCCGCTGCGTGAAGATGGCGACCACGCCCGCCTCGCCATGGGGGTCCTGGTACGGCCCGTAGATGTTCCCGGGACGCAGGCCCGCGATCTCCATCCCGGTCTCGAGGCCGACGATCTCGAGGTACCGCTCCGCCGCCACCTTCGACGCGCCATAGATCGAGCGAGGCGCGACGGGCGTCTCGTCCCGCGCGGGGATCTCCGGCGGGTCACCGAACATCGCGCCCCCGGACGAGGTGAAGATGAAGCGTTGGGTCCCTGCCGCGGCTGCAGCGCGCGCCAGCGTGACGCTCGCGATGCAGTTAGTCTCGATGTCGAGACGCGGCTCACGCATCGACACTGAGACAGAAGCCTGCGCGGCGAGGTGCCACACGAGCTCCGGCCGCGCCTCCGTGACGGCGCGCTGGACGGCAACGTCATCCCGGATGTCCAGGCGCACGTCGTGCCACCCCTGCACCGGTCGGCGCGGCTCGTTCCAATCGACGCCGGTGACCTCGTGGCCCTCCGCCACAAGCCGCCGCACGAGGTGAGTACCGACGAAGCCCGAGGTGCCAGTGACCAGGACGCGCATGGAGCCCTCCCGCACGGCATGTCCGCGCCGGGCCACCATACGGGGATGCGCGTCCAGGATCAGCAAGCGACCACTGTGACCTCGGCACTCATTGAACCCGTAAAGTCCCCACTCGGAGCGACGACCGGCTCCGACACAGGAACCGCGTCTCCGCCGGCTGCCGGAGGGCCACCGAGGACACGAGGATGAAGGCGAAAGCAGTGAGCGTCGGGTCGACGACGTCCCCGACGAGCGAGCGACACCCTGACGAAACGGCGTGATTCACCCCAAGCCATTACCTGGATGCAACCGGCCTGCTCACGAGACCCCGGCTGCGCCCGCCGCGGGCTACGATGCCCCGGTGAGGCGCGCACGGACCGATTTTGTCAGCACGGCACCTGTCGCCGCCGTTGCCGCCGTCCTGGTGATGCTGGCGGTCGCCGCATGGGCGCTTGCCTCGTTGTTCCGAACAGCCGGTCAGGGCGATCTCCTGACGACACTGCGGACCGACCGTGAGTTGCACCAGGCGTTCGTCTGGGGCGCCGTGCAGGCGGTGACCGCCTGCACAGTCGGCCTGGTCTTTGGGCTCGCGAGTGCATACTGCTGGGCGCGGCTGCTGTACCCGGGGCGGACCGTGCTGCGCGGCCTCCTGCTCGAGCATCGCGGTGACGCTTCGCTGGACGGTGCGCGCTCCCACCGGTGCGACGAGGAGTTCGAGTGAGCCTCCGTGGATCGCGAGGACACGGGCGGAGAACACCTCCAGTCCGTGACGGGCGAAGAGGGCCGAGATGGACCGCAACGTCCAGTAGGTCAGGTGCTCGTGATAGATGTTGTCGAAGGCGGCCTCGCGCAACATCTCGCGCAGGTAGATGGCCTGGACACAAAACACCGCCCCGCGCCGGCACAACTCCACGACCCCTTCGGCAGCGCTATGCAGTTCTTCCAGATGGAAGAACACACCAGCGGCGGTGACCAACCGGGGCGGATCCGATCTGGCGATTTCGCGCGCGACGCCGGCATTGAAGAACCGATTGAGCGTGGGGACACCATCGGCTTCGGCGTGCCGCGCGATACTGGCCGCGGGCTCTATACCGAGGATCCGCATACCCCTGGCGTGAAACGCTCTCAGCCACGTCCCATCATTCGACCCAATGTCGACGACGAGATCACCGGCTTGCAGGCCGAGTTCGGCAACCAAGTGGTCCGCGCTCTGCCGGAAATGCTCACGCAGAGTCGCCGTCGTGCCGGAGACGTAGAGGTACTCCGAGAACATCACCTCCTTGGGGACGGTGTGGTCGATCTGCACGGTCGTGCAGTCCCGACAGAACCACAGGCGGAGCGGGTACCCCGGTTCGGGCCGCCTGAGGTCAGCTTCGGTCAGGAATGCGTTGCAATGTGGCTGCGTACCGAGGTCGAGGATCAGCGCAAGGTCGGTAGAGTCGCACACCCGACACGCAGCCATCACGTCAGCCCCAGCTCATGCTCAAGGGCGCCGCAGAGCATCTGGCCCAGCGTGATGTGCATCTCCTGGATCCGCGCCGTGCGTTGGGAAGGCACGACGATCAGCGGATCCGCGAGCCCCTTCAGCAGGCCCCCATCCCCCCTGTGAGCGCCGCCGCGGTCATCCCGCGCTCCCGCGCGACGTCAAGCGCGCGGACGATATTCGGGCTGCGCCCGGAGGTCGAGATGCCAAGGGCGAGATCGCCCGGCCGGCCGATCGCCTCCAATTGGCGGGCGAATACCGCCTCGTATCCGAAGTCGTTAGTCGCCGCCGTCAGGGCAGAGGTGTCCGTCGTCAGTGCAATCGCGGCAATCGCGTGCCGGTTGGACTGATAGCGGACGGTGAGTTCGGTCGCGAGGTGCTGGGCGTCCGCCGCAGAGCCACCGTTCCCGAAGAAGAAGAGCGTCCCGCCCTGCTGGACCGTCCGGACCCAGGCAGTCAGCATCCGGTCGAATGCCTCGCCCAGTGCGGCGCGTGAAGCGGCAAGGACCGCGCTGTGTTCCTCCAGCTCGGCCTCGAAGTACTCACGCGACGTCACGCCGCGCGGCCCGGGCCATGGGGTGAGGCGTCTCTGGCGAGGCGGACGTGGCGGTTCATACCCATCCCGGATGACTGCCGATGCAGTATAACCCGATGGGGAATGGGAACTCATGCAATCGTGGTCAGCGTCTGAGTCTCCGGGCCCGATGCCGTGTACGATCCGTGCGGGGCCCGTAGCTCAGCGGTAGAGCAGTGGACTTTTAATCCATCGGTCCTCGGTTCGAATCCGAGCGGGCTCACCACCTCCCCCACTTCCAGTGTCCCAGGCGGCCCCCCCGACGGTTGTATCGGAGGCCGTATCCTCGCGCCCGACCGGGCGCGCGATTCGAGGAGGTAGACGATGACCAGCAGCAACGGGGCGAGGACCGAGATCGTCGAGGTGGCGCGAGGGGTCTACGCCCGCCTGCACGACGGCCTGACCAACGCCGGCATCATTGTCGGCGACGACTCGGTGCTGGTCATCGACTCGCTACGTGTGCCCTCGTTCGCGCGCGAACTCCGGGCGGACGTGCGACGGATCACCGACAAGCCGGTGCGCTACCTCGTGGACACGCACGGGCACTGGGACCACGCCTTCGGGAACGAGGAGTTCACGGACGCGATCATCGTTGGGCATGTGAACTGCCGCCGCGAACTCGAGGAGTATGGCGAAGCGTGGCGTGACGGTGTGGTCGCGCGCAACAACCAGTGGTCCGACGAAATCAAGACGGTCCGGATCACACCACCGGACCTCACATTCGACCAACGGCTTGAACTTCACTTCGGTGGACGGCGCGTCGACCTCGTCTACCTCGGCCGGGCGCACACGAGCGGTGACATCTTCATCCACCTCCCCGAGGACCGCCTGCTGTTCACCGGCGATGTCGCGCAGGATGGCGGCGTGCCGTACATGCTCGACGGTCACATGCGCGACTGGGTCGAGACCGACACACGGCTCCTCAATCTGCCATTCGAGCGGTTCGTGTCCGGCCATGGGCCCATCGGCACGAAGCCAGCACTGGTCGAGGCGCGCGACTTCATGGCGGCACTGGTGTCGAACGCTGAAGGGGCGCTCCGGGATGGGCAGGACGTGCCGCAGGCGACCGTGACCGTGCGGGACGCCCTCAAGGGGCGCTTCGGCGACTGGCGAGGGTTCGAGCGGCTGGGGGACGGTGTCGCCCGGCTGCGAGGCCAGATGGGCTAAGACGGAGGTATCGGGCGGTTTGATGAGCCTACTGGTGACTTTCGGGTGACTTTCGGGGGGTAGACGTTAACCGAATATCGGCCATCCTAATTTCTCAAGCACGGTTGGACACATCTCCAACCCGGCGCATGCGAAAGTTGTCCCGAATGACTCTCCGGCTCGCCCGACGACCGGCATCGTGGCTGGCCACTGTTGCCGGAATCCTGTCGCTGCTGCTGGCGAGCGGGTGCGCCTCCGACCAGGAGCCGGCGGCCACGGTCTCGCCGCCGCAGCCAACGGCCACCGCGCCAGCGAGCAAGATCGTGATCGCGGTCCAACCGACGAACACGCCCGAACAGCTCCAGACAGACGCGAAGGCGCTGGAGCAGTTCCTGTCCCAGCGGCTCAACCGGCCGGTCGAGATCGTGTTCCCGACGACCTACGCGGGGGTGATCGAGTCTCTCCGCTTCGGCCATGCCCAGGCTGCATTCATGAGCGCCTGGCCGCTCGCGCTCGCCGAGAAACGAGCGGGTGCCGAGATCGCCCTCGCCGAGGTACGCGAGGTGGTGATTGGCCAGGAGAAGCAGGAGCAGCCGTACTATTTCTCGTACTGGGTGGTCCGGCCGGACAGCCCGTACCGGACGCTGGCGGATCTGAAGGGCAAGAAGGTCGCACTGCCCTCATCCCTCTCGACCTCGGGCTACGTCGCGCCGATGGCTCGGATGGTGGAGCTCGGTCTGCTGCCGAAGGACAAACCGACCGACCCGAAGGGGTTCTTCAGCGATGTCCTGCTCTCGGGGGGATATGCCCAGGGCTGGGAGGCGCTGAAGGCGGGCCAGGTTGACGCCACTGTTATTGCCGGCGATGTCTCCGAGAAGCTCTACCGCGATGTGCTGGCGGGGACTCGGGTGATCGAGCAGCAGGGTCCGATTCCGTCTCACGGGGTCGCCTTCGCGAAGGGCATCGATCCGCAGACGAAGCAGGCACTGACGGACGCGCTGATGGCCCTCAACGAGCCCGGGCAGCGCGATCTGATGCGGAAATTTGTCTCGGGCATCTTCGTCCGGTTCGAGCCGACAACCGGCCAAAAGCACCTGGCGTCGCTGAACGCATTCCTGCAGTCGACTCAACTCGATTTCGTCGAACGCCTTCGATAGGTGCGCACCGCGCTACACAGCGAACACAACCATGTGCCGGGGGCGACGCGCGTCACCCCAGGCACTGCCATTGCCGTCCGAGACCTCTGGTTCGCCTACCGTGACGCCGCTCCAATCCTCCGCGGCGTGACATTCGACGCATATGCGGGCGAGGTGACGATGATCCTGGGTGAGAGTGGCGGCGGAAAGACCACGCTGCTCCGGATCCTCAAGGGGCTGGTCACGCCCCTCCGCGGTGAGGTCGAAATCCTCGGCAATCCGTTGAAGCGAGGCCGGATGGGGCGTCTGGATCCACGGGTCGCCTACATCCCGCAGCAACTCGGGCTCATCCGGTCGCAGAGCGTGCTGACGAACGTGCTCACGGGCGCGCTGGCGCGGACGGGGACGCTGCGCAGCCTGTTTGGCCTGATGCCCGCGGGACACACCCGGGAGGCCGAGGCAATCCTCCGCACGCTGGGTATTGGCGAAAAGGCTGCGTTGCCGGTCCAGACCTTAAGCGGCGGCGAGCGTCAGCGGGTCGCCATTGCGCGGTCCCTCATGCAGCATCCCACCGTGATCCTCGCGGACGAGTTCGTCTCCCAACTCGATGTTGTGACGAGCCGGGAAATCATGACGCTTGCACGGAGTGTGGCGGATCAGGGAGTCGCCCTCGTAATGACCACGCATGAACTCGACCTCGCGCGTGAATTCGCCGACCGCGTCATCGTGCTGCGGGACGGCGCGGTCGCCGTGGACTCCCCGGCACGCGAGGTGGACGAGGCTGCCCTGGTAAGAGCGATCCGCGGATGAACCTGCGACTGCCCCCTGTCCGCCCGGGGAAGCTGGCGATGCTCGGCGTTTCCGGCGCACTGCTGGCTGTGCTCTGGCATCTCGGGCTTGCGGATGGTCCGCTACTGGCGCGTGGCGCACGGAACATCGGCGTCTTCGCACAGGACCTGGTACCGCCGGACACCTCGGTCTTGCAGACCGTGGCAGGTGCGATGGTCGAGACCATCGAGATCGCCTTCGCCGGCACAATGCTTGGTTTCGCCGGAGCGCTGCCGCTGGCGCTTGCCGCGAACGACACCGTCTCCGGCCGTCCGGTGGCCGCCGCGGTACGGACGTTCCTCGCGTTGGTGCGCACGATCCCGGCGCTGTTGTGGGCGATCGTATTTGTCGTCGCCGTGGGCCTCGGTGCGGGCGCCGGCGTCCTCGGCCTCGCCATGTACTCGATGGGGTACATGGGGAAATTGTTCGCGGACGCCTTCGACGACATCGACCCGGAGGTCGTCGAGGCGGTGCGCGGCGTCGGTGTCGGGCGCCTGCAACTCGCGCGGTTCGCCATCCTGCCGGAGGCGGCGAACGCGGTGCTGGCTCAGACGCTCTTCGTCTTCGAGTACAACGTCCGCGCCTCCTCGATCCTCGGGTTCGTGGGCGCCGGGGGCATCGGCTTCTACCTGCTGGGGTACGTCCAGTCACTCCAGTACGACGCGCTGATGATGGCGATCCTTGTTACGTTCGCTGCGGTCGTCGTCATTGACCAGGCAAGCGTTCGCATCCGACGGCGTTTCCTGAGCGTTGCCTCTCACACCTCGGCGCGCTCGTAGCCGAATGCCAGCCCCCTTCGCCCCGGCAAGCAGTAGGATGCCGCGGCGGAGGTATCCCATGCCGTCAGTCGAAACCGTCCTCGGCCCCGTCGATGCATCGAAACTGGGCGCGACACTCAGCCATGAGCATGTACTTGTGGGGATGGGCGAGGACAACCACCACTACCCATGGCTATTCGACTGGGACCAGACACGCGCGAACGCCGTGCGCGAACTGTCCGAAGCGAAGGCAGGCGGAGTAGACACCGTCATCGACCTGACCACGCCCGACCTCGGACGCGACGTGACGTTCGTGCGCGATGTCGCGCGGGCGTCCGGGATGAACGTCGTGGTCGCGACCGGGATCTGGCGCGATGTGCCTCGATCTTTCTGGACGCGTGACCTCGACGAGATCGCAAGCATCTTCGTCCGGGAGATCCGCGTTGGGATCGACGACACCGGGATCAAGGCAGGCGCGATCAAGGTTGCCAACGATATCGGTGGCGTCACCCCGGAGGGGGAGCGTGTGCTGCGAGGCGCGGCGCGAGCGCTGAAGCAGACCGGCTGCCCCATCAGCACGCACCACTGGGCCCCGGAGCAGGTTGGCGCACGGCAGGTCGAGATCTTCCTCGAGGAGGGCGCGCCGATGGAGCGGATCTGCATCGGCCATAGCGCGGACACGGATGACCTCGGCTACCTGGAGTCGCTCCTGCGCACCGGGGTCTATCTCTCGATGGACCGGTACCCGGGTGCCGCAGGGCGGCTGCCGTGGGAGACGCGGAACGCGACGGTGAAGGCGCTGGTCGACCGGGGCTGGGCTTCGCGCCTGATGCTGGGGCATGACTATGCGCCAGCGCCGGTGCGTGCCGGTGCGCCAGCCACTCCGGCTACGGGACCCACGCGTTACCTCTTCGTCAGCACCGTGGCAGTACCCGCTCTGCGGGCGGCCGGTGTCGCGGAGAGCGACATCCACACGATGCTCGTCGATGTGCCGCGCCGGTTCCTGACAGGGTCGGCGGACTAGGCCTCGTCTCGGAGCCGCCGGAGGACGGCGTCCGCAGCGAACATCGATCCAAGGCCGCCCGTGAGGTCGAAGACCAGGTCGATCAGGCCGGGATCGCGGCCGGTGAACGACTGACCAACCTCGGTGGTGACGCTGAGGCCAACCACAGCCAGCGCAAGCAGGTTCAGACGCGGCCTGGCCCAGCCGGAGGCGTGCCGGAGCAGCGCGAAGCTCACGCCGACTCCCGCGAAGATGCCAAGGTGGCCCGCCCACGGCGGCAACAGCCCCGCGCCGGTCGGGTCGGGCGACAGCGTGAGATACAGCGCGACGCCGACGGCGGCGAGCGCCGCCGTACGTGCTGCCCAGAGCAGCATCTAGCGCCGGCCTCGCGGAGAGGAGAGTGCGAGCATCACCGTGCCCCAGCCGAAGGCGCCGACCTCCGCGATGATCACGTACGGCCACGGCGAATGCCCGGTCACCCATCGGTACAGCACTGCAACGATCACCGCGAGGATGGTCATCGTCACCAGCGCGACGAAGAACTCCTCCAGCAGTGGGTCGAGGTGTGCCATGACGCCCAGCATACCGGCGTCCCACCGTCGGATGTTACGGTGCGGGCCCTCCATCGCGGCGAGAGGCGTACCGACAGATGCCCACGCCACCTGACATCGAGGCTGCCCGCGCGGCGCTCGCGGCATTCGACCGCGCGGAGGCCGAGTGCGCGCGGTTCGAGCGGCCGGACGACCATGGCTCCGGGGAGCGGACGGCGCGGCTGGCCGCCCTCGGTGCGTGGGAGGTCGCGCGGGAACGGGCACTCGATGCGCTCGAAGCCGCCTGCGGCACGCGTGACCCGGCCGAGGCTCGCGCCGGTCTGGGCGGCTCGCAGGGCCGGACGGACTAGCTCGTGATGCCGAGCGCCGTCGCGACCTGTTCGAGGTGGTCCACGTCGTGTTCGGCCCAGTGCTCCACCCATCAGTGGATGTCGAACGTGCCAATCTCCGGTTGCTTGCCAAGACGGCGCCATTGCTCTTCGGTCAGCCGCGTGAGGATGTGAAGCGAGGCGGCACGTTGCATCCGCAGGTCCGCGAGCAGGTCGCCGACGCCATCTCGACCACGCCAGCGGCTGACGGCCCATGCGCCCTCGTCGAACGGGACGAGGGTCGGGGCGTCCTCAACGAGCATCCGTTCCAGGCGGAGGCGCATCACCATGAATTCGTCGTCGCGCAGGTGCGCCGCCACCGTGCGCGCCGGCCATTCTCCCGGCCTGGCGTGGTCGAGCGCCGTCTCCGAAGCGGAGAGCAGCATCGTCTCCAGGATCCCCGGAGTCGCGGCCAATGTGCAGATCAATTCGGCATGGCCAGCGACGCCGCGGTTCACATCGGAGTCCTGGTCGCTCACTGGAAGACCTCCGGTGCCGGGCCATCGCCCCACCACTCGATCTCCGGAACGAGTCGCACACCGTAGGTCGCCAGGACGCGCCGTTGTACCTCGCCCATCACGCTCAGGTACTGGGCGGCTGTGCCGTGTCCGTCATGCACGATGAAATTCGCATGCAGCGTGGAGACATGTACGCTGCCGGAGGCGATCTCTTTCCCGCCGACCGACTCGATCATCCGACCGGCGCTGTCACCCGGAGGGTTGCGGAAGACCGAGCCAGCGTTCGGCTCCGCGGTTGGCTGCGTCGCCTGCCGCGTGGCCAGCAGCCGCCTCATCTCCGCCTCGATCTCATCGCGGGGACGCGGCGTCAGGGCAAGCGTCGCGCCCAGCACGAGTTCGCGCGCGGCACGCAGCGAGGTGTGGCGGTAGTCGAACGCGACCTGTGCACGTGCCAGCGTCACCGGGACCCCGTCGCGCAGCACCTCCACGCTGGTCACGAGGTCACCGATGCTCCGGCCATCGCCGATCCCGGCGTTCGTCTGCATCGCCCCGCCGATCTCGCCGGGGAGGCCGATGGCGAACTCCAGGCCACCGAGGCCGCGCTCGGCCGCCGCCTTCGCGAGAGCGGGCAGCATCACGGACGCGCCTGCACGCACCTCGGCACCGCGGAACTCGAACGAGCCGCAGGCGCGCCGCAGCGAGACGACGACGGCACGCACGCCCTCGTCAGCGACGAGCATGTTCGATCCGCCGCCGATGATCCGCAGCGGGATCTCGTGCGACCGCGCCCAGACCCAGATCCGGATCAACGTGTCGATGTCAGGCGGGGTGGCGAAATAGGCGGCCAGGCCGCCGATGCGCAGATATGTGTGCCGCGCGAGCGAGACGTTGCGTTCCAACCCGAGAGCGGGCGGCGGATCGGGCAACGCAGTGGGTGTCGAGTCGATCACGCCTCGATCGTAGGCGGTCTTCGAGCGCCGCGCGTCAGAGCGCGGGGCGGCGCAGGTGGAAGTCCGTCGCCTGCTGGAAAGTGTATGCAATCCGGAGCACATGTGCGTCGTCCCAGCGTGCGCCGCTCACCATCAGGCCAATCGGCATCCCATCACCGTCGAAGCCCGCCGGGACGGAGATCGAGGGCTGCCGGGTCATGTCGAAGACCGTCGTAATGCGAAATTTGTTCATCGGCTCGCTGTCCGCGTTCGCGTCCGCCACGATCGGCTCGGCGGACCGGGGGGAGGTCGGCGTCAGGTAGGCGGCGAACCCGCCCTGGGCCAGCGCCGCCTCGAACCGCCGCTCGATGTGCGCCCGGGCGTCCAGCATGTGGATGTAGGCGGTGGCGGTGATGTCCAGGCCTCCCATCATCCGCCGCCGGACGCTCTCGCCGATCATCTGAGGCCGTTCGCGCAGGATGTGTTCCACATACGAGGCGCCCTCGGCGACCAGCAGGCCATTCACGCTCGCGCGCCACTCGTCCTCGCCGGTCATCGGTTCGGCTGCCCCGATCGTCGCGCCCAGGCCGCGCAGCACCCCCACGGCGGCCTCGAATGCCTCGAGCGTCGCCTCGTCGCTTCCCTCGACGAGCGAGGGGATGACCGCGAGCCGTAGCCCCTGCACGCCGACATCGATCCCCGCGCGAAACGACCCCGGCGGGCGGGCCACCGAGCCGCCGTCGCGCTCATCGTGCCCCGCGAGGACGTCGAGCATGAGCGCGCAATCGAGCGCAGTACGGGCCATCGGCCCGGCGTGGTCGAGCGTGAGCGAGAGCGGGACGACGCCCCCACGGCCCACGAGGCCGTATGACGGCTTGTGGCCCGTCACGCCGCAGAAGGCGGCAGGGATGCGGATGCTGCCGCCCGTGTCCGTCCCCAGCGCGCCGAGGGCCTGCGCGGCCGCGAGCGCCGCCCCCGAGCCACCCGATGAGCCACCCGGGACGCGGTCGAGCCGCCACGGGTTCCGCGTCGGCCCGTAGTGGACATTGTTGGTCGTCCCACCCAGTGCGAGTTCGTGCGTGTTCGTCTTGCCGAGGATGACCGCGCCGGCCTCACGCAGCCGCCGGACCGCGGTGGCGTCTTCCAGCGGCACGCGCTCGCGGTAGGCGCCCGTCCCTGCCGCGGTGACAACGCCCGCCGTGTCATACAGGTCTTTCACCGCGATGGGGATGCCGTCCAGCGGGCCGAGGCGTCGCCCGGCCTGCGCGCGTCCCTCAGCGGCACGTGCCTCCTCCATCGCGGAGTCGCGCATCAGCCGCACGAACGCGTTGATGCGCCGGTCGGTCGCCTCGATCCGCGCGAACGCGGCCTCGGTCAGCGCGACGGGGGACAAACCACCGTCTGCGATCCGCGCGTCCGCGTCCGCGATCGTGAGCGCGTCGAAGTCGACCGGGGCGGCTGGGGGCATCCATCACTCCTTGTACCGGACGGGCCGATGATAGGGCGCGGTTTGACCCGTGCGCTGGACGGTGCCTACGCTCGGCCCGCGGATGGGGGAGTCATGATCGATCTCGGCCTGGTGGATGCAGTCGACGCCGAGGCGATCGGGCAGCCCGGACAGCGCACGTTCCGCCTCCGCGCCCGCGCCGGCGCCACTTACGTGGCGCTCTGGCTGGAGAAGGAACAGCTCGCCGCCCTCGGCCGCTCGATCTCGCAATTGCTGGCGGAACGCTCGATGCGGCGCGGCCAGCCGGCGACCAGCGTCGAGCCGGTGGGCAATTTCCCTCAGCGCGCCCAGGTGGAGTTCCAGATCGCACGCATGGGCCTCGACTACGACGTGGAGGAGGAGCAGACAATCCTGCTCGCGGACGACCCGCAGGCCGCTGAACGTCGCGACACGCCCGCCCTGCGAGTGGCGTTCAGCCGCTCACAGGCGCTGACCCTGATCCACATCATCGAGGAGGTCGTCGCGGGCGGACGCCCGACCTGTCCGCTGTGCAAACAGCCCCTCGATTTCGCCAACGCCCCGCACGAGTGCGTCCACACGAACGGCCACTCGAAAGAGCCGGTCCCCCCTCGCGAGTCCATTGAGGACGACGACGAAGATGAGGACGAAAGCGAGAACTAGTCGGGGCCGCCCTCCGGGCTGACCGAGACCGGGCTCGCCATCGAAGACCGCGCGGAACGCAACGCACGTCGCTGCCAGAGCAGCGTGGCGGCAGCGGCGGCCTCGAGTACTGCGATACCCGCCAGCGTCATGCCATACCCTCCCGTCCGGTCGACGGCCACGCCGGCCAGCCACGCCCCGCCGGCGCTCGCGATGCTGGTCGCGGCCATCTGCATGCCGGAAAGGGCGCCGAGCCGCAGGCCGTACGCTTCCGCGCTGAGCAGGCCGCCCAGCGGTGAACTGAGACCAATACCCACCCCCGCCGCCACGACGAAGAACCAGGCCGCGACCAGACCGTCTGCGAAGACGAGCGCGCCAGCCCCGGCCGCCAGCAACGCGTAGGCGAACAGTTGCGTGCCGTGCACCCCGAGCCCGTGGATCAGTGGAACCAGCACGAGCCGGCCGGGAATCTGCATTAACCCGCGCGCGCCGCCGAGGGCGGCCGCCATCGCCAGCGGCAGCCCCAGAGCACGGATCGCACTCACCTGATGCAGGATGAGCGCGCTGGCAGCACCGGCGGCGAAGCACGCGGCCAGCATCAACCGCCACACCGCCGGCTCCCGCCACGCGCCTCGCTCACCGGCAACGCGGGGCGGGACAGGCACGGGCTGGGAACGCACGAGGAGGGCCGCCGGGCCCACGAGGACGGCCAGCAGCACGCCCAGTGCCCGCAGCGTGTCACGCCAGCCCCAGGCCTCCAGCATCCACGCCACGAGCGGATTGAAGATCGGGCTCGCGAGGGCACCCAGAAGGGTAAGGACGCTGATCCCGGCCGCACGCCGGTCACCGTAGATACGCGAGGTGGCGGCCATTGTGACGTGGTAGTACAGACCGCCGGCGACCGCGCCACCCGTGACCGCCCAGGACACGAGAAACCACACAATGTGGCGCGCCTCGGCGGCCGCGACGAACCCGACAAACCCCACGACCAGCGACGTCAGCAGCACCGGCCGTGAGCCACGCCGGTCCAGCGTGCGCCCGGCCAGGAAGGCGACCACCCCCGACAGCAGCACGCCTGCCGAATAGGCAAACGAGAGCGTCCCGGTGCTCCACCCCGTCTCCTCATGCAGCGGGTCGATGAAGACGCCAAAGGCGTAGTTCACGACGCCATACGAGCCGATCGTCGCCACACCCAGGAGCGCGGCGTCCCGCCAGTACCGGGCGCGTGCGGCGATTCCCATGTCTGACTACCCCGCTGGAGCGGCCAGCGCGCTCGCCGCCAGGTCCGGGGGCGGGGTCACGTCGCGGAGCGCCGCGATGACCTCAAGCCCCACCAGGCGGATCGAGCGCTCGATGCGGGCGGCGTCGAGGCCGCCGAACTCCATCAACATGCTGACGTGTGTGACCCCGGCAGCCGCCAGGCTCCGCAGCCGCTCGATGACCATGTCGGGCGTGCCGATGAACTGGCGACTGAGCAACACCTCGTCGGTCGGGTCATCATCCGCCGGGGTCGCGTCGAGGACTCCACGTTCGACGCGGCTCTGCACGATGCGCGTGACGGCGCGGGCCTGCCAGCGGGCGAAGGGGAGCGCCTCGCGTGCCTCCGCCACGGTCTCGGCGACATGGACCTGCGTCTGCGCCACCACATGCAGCGGCTCGTCACCTCGCCCGTATCGATGGCGAGCGCGGACGTACTCACCGTGCTGCTTGCGGAGCTGATCGCCGCCGGCAGCGCCCGAGGTGATCGGCGTCAGGCCTCGGCGGCCGATGAGGTCGACGGACTCAGTGCTCGCGCCGGCCAGCCAGATCGGCGGGTGCGGGGCCTGGAACGGGCGGGGCAGGACCGTCGTGGGGTGATCGACACGGACGTGCTGGCCGGCATAGGTGAAGTCGGTCGCCGTCCACGCCTCCACGAGGACATCCAACGACTCCTCGAAGCGTGCACGGCCCTCCTCGACAGCCACACCGAAGCGCTCCTGCTCGAACGGGACAAAACCCCGGCCGACGCCCGCGATGAAGCGTCCGCCGCTCAACTGGTCGACGACGGCCATCTCCTCGGCCAGGCGGAGCGGCTGCCACTCCGGCAGCACCGCGACTCCTGTGCCGATGCGGATGCGCGAGGTGGCGCGCGCGAACGCGAGGGTCTCCAGGAGCGGCGCGGGTGCGATGCCGTAATCGGAGAAATGGTGCTCCGCGACCAGGCAGAAGTCGAAGCCCACCTCCTCGGCGAGCCGGACCTGCGCCACGCTCTCCTCGAACGCCTCGCGCCAGATGCGCGCGCCGGCGTTGGGCCACTCCACGAACAGTCCGAACTCCACGCGACGGTCCTTCCGAGGATGCCCCACTGTGGGGCGCGCAGCGTATCGGGGAAACACGAAGGCGGGGTGACCCGGTCGCCCGTGCCGCCCCGCCTTCGCTCAGCCGGCTAGCAGCAACCGGGCTCGCAGCCGCAGTCGCCTTCGCAACAACCACCTCCGCCGATGACCGGCAGAAGAGTGACGCTGGTCGGCTTGAGAGTCATCGCAGACCTCCTTGAACCGAACGCTGGCTGGATACGGCATCGACGCGCGTCTATATGAACGCACCGGCAGAATGCTTGCCATATCGACTAATGTCAATATAGACTGACATCGATGTCATCCAGGGCCGCCCCAACCGCCACCCCGACGCGTGCCACGCTCGAACCCCTGCCCGTCGTCGACGGGCTGGTCGCCTGCTGCACGAGCCTGCTCGACTGTTGCGTGTCGGAGGAGGCCGCCACCCTGGCCGCGCGCGCGTTCAAGGCGCTGTCCGACCCGGCGCGGCTTCGGCTCTTCGCCACCATTGCCTCTGCCGAAGCAGGTGAGGCCTGCGTCTGCGACCTGGTCGATGCCGGCACCCTCAGCCAGCCGACCGTGAGCCACCATCTGAAGGTGCTGACCGACGTGGGCCTGCTGGAACGTGAGCGACGCGGCTCGTGGGCCTTCTACCGAGTGCGGAACGAGTCCGTGCGCGACCTCGCGGCGATCCTCCGGGGCTGATACTCGGCGGTCCGCCTGCCGGCCTCGCCGCACCTGACCCGATCCTGCCTCGCTGCTACGATCACACTCCCGACCGACCGCATGCAGCGAGGAGCCCCGTATGGCTTTCGACACCCGCCACCGCAGCCGCACGCTGGTCGACGCGCCAGACCGCGCCCCTGCCCGGTCCTACTTCCAGTCCGTCGGGTTCACCCCCGACGACCTGAAGAAGCCGCTGGTGATGGTGGCCCACGAGTGGATCGGGACGATGCCCTGCAACTACAACCAGCGCGAACTCGCGCAGCAGGTCTCGGCGGGGATCCGCGCGGCGGGGGGCACGCCGATGGAGGTGAACACCATCTCCATCTCGGACGGCATCTCCATGGGCACCGAGGGGATGAAAGCCTCGCTCATCTCACGCGACCTGATCGCCGACTCGATCGAACTCGCAGGGATCGGGTACTCGTTCGACGCGGTCGTCGTGATCGTCGGCTGTGACAAGACGATCCCGGCGGGCGCGATGGCGCTCGCCCGCCTCAACATCCCCGGCATCGTCCTGTACTCCGGATCGATCGACCCCGGCCGCTTTGAGGGCCGCGACGTCACTATCCAGGACGTATTCGAGGGCGTCGGCCAGCACGCCGCCGGCACGATGTCGCTCGAGCGCCTGCACGCGCTCGAGGCCGTCGCCTGTCCCGGTGCGGGCGCGTGCGGCGCGCAGTACACCGCCAACACGATGGCGACCGTGATGGAGTTCATCGGCCTCTCGCCGATGCGTTCCGCGACCGTCGGCGCGACGGACCAGCGCAAGGAGAGCGTGGCGTTCCAGGCCGGTGAACTCGTCATGGACGTCCTGAAGCGCGGCGTGCTCCCGAAGGACCTCCTGACGAGGCAGGCGCTGGAGAACGGCATCATCTGCGCCGCCTCCACCGGCGGCTCTACGAATGTCGTCCTCCACCTGCTCGCGATCGCCGCCGAGGCAGGCGTCCCGCTGGAGATCGAGGACTTCGACCGGATTTCGAGCACGACGCCGTTGATCGGCGACCTGCGACCGGGCGGGCGTTTCGTCGCGCTCGACTGGGACAAGGCAGGCGGCACGCCGCTACTGGCGAAGCGGCTGCTGGAGGCGGGCAAACTGCACGGCGACGTGATGACGGTCACCGGCAAGACCATCGCCGAGGAGGCCGCGGGCGCCGTCGAGACGCCGGGCCAGGAGGTGATCCTCCCCGTATCGAAGGCGCTCAGCCCGAACGGCGGCCTCGTAATCCTGAAGGGCTCGCTCGCCCCCGCGGGCTGTGTCGTGAAGATCGCGGGCGAAGAGCGCCGTCTGCACAAGGGCCCGGCACGCGTGTTCGAAGCGGAACAGGACGCGATGGCGTCCGTACTCGCCCAGCAGATCAAGCCCGGCGACGTCCTCGTCATCCGCAACGAGGGCCCGGTGGGCGGGCCCGGTATGCGCGAGATGCTTGGCGTGACCTCCGCGCTGGTGGGCGCGGGCCTCGGTGAGCACGTCGCGTTGCTGACAGACGGCCGCTTCTCCGGCGCCACGCACGGCCTGATGGCGGGACACGTCGCGCCCGAGGCCGCCGCCGGCGGCCCGATCGGCGCGGTGCAGGAGGGCGACACGATCATCGTGGACATCGACAGCCGCCGCCTCGACCTCGACGTGCCGGCCGACGAGATCGCCCGTCGCCTCGCCGCGCGGAAGCCGTTGCCGCCGCGATACACGAAGGGCGTGATGGCGAAGTACGCGCGCGTCGTCTCCGGCGCCGAACGCGGCGCGATCACCTGGTAGGCGGCGCTAGCCCGAGACTGCGCCCATGACCATCCTCATTGCGGGGGCGAGCGGGTTCGTCGGCTCCGCGTTCCTCGACGAGCTCCGCGCGCATCCGTCTCCTGACGGAAAGCCGAGGCCCGTCCGCGCCCTCGTCCGCCGCGAGTTCGACGCCGTCCGGCTGCGCGACCAGGGCGTCGCGGCGGTCACGGGCGACCTCGCAACCGGTCGCGGGCTGGAGGCCGCGATGCGCGGAGTGCGCACGCTCGTCTACCTCGTCCACACGCTCGATGCCCCGGGCGACGTCGTCGCGAATGACCTCGAAGCCGTGCAGAACGCGCTGCTCGCGGCCCGTGCCGCCGGGGTGAAGCGCATCCTTTTCCTCGGGAACGTGGGCGCCTCGCCCGAGGCACAGGGTCAGCACCTGGTCGCGCGGTGGGCGACCGAACTCGCCATCCGGCAGGGCGGGCTCGCGTGGCTCGTATTGCGCGCACCGCTGATTGTGGGGCGTGGCAGCACGCTCTTCGAGATGATGCGACGCACCGTCGACCGCTCCCCCGTGGTGCCCCTGTTCCGCTGGCGGCGCACCGAAGTCGAGCCGGTCGCGCTCGGCGACGTCGTTGAGGCACTGCGCATCGCCATCGATGACCCGGAGATGGCAGGGCGCACGTACGACGTCGCAGGCGCAACGCGCACGACCTACGGCGAACTGGCGCGGATGTGGGGACGCGGCGGCCGCCGGCCTCGGGTGTTCCTTCCGCTCCCGGGATGGGGCGAGGGCGTAGAGGAGCAACTGGCGTGGAGCCTGGCGCGGTTGCCGAGGCGGGAGACGCGGCTCTGGCTGGAGGCGCTGCGCGAGCGGCAGGTGGCGGACCCCAGCCGGCGGTTTCCGCTCGGCCGGCGGCCGTTGACGCTGGAGGCGGCGCTGGAGGCGGTGCGCTAACCCGCGCCGAACACTCGCAGGTACCGGGCTACGGCCCCCGGATCGAGGCGCTGCGATGGTTCTACCGCTTCGAACCGATCGTCGGACTGAGACCAGCGGTGGAGCAGGCGCGCCTGTCCCGGGTGGACGCCGTCGGTCTCGGCAATGAGCGCGACGGCGCGGCGCTCCGGGCGTGACCAGTCGTCGCCGATGCTGCGGATGTAGACGACGAGATCGATCCGGGCGGCCTGGTCGACGGGGACGCCATTCTCGCGTGTGAGGACCTCGAAGGCCTCCTTCACGCTGCCGGCGTGCAGGGCCGTGGCCAGCGAGAAGCCCCTCCCCAGGGCGGCGAAGACCTGCCTGACATCCGCGTCCCAGAAGTAGTCCACGAAGCCAGCCGGGGAGACCTCGCCCACGATGAGGTACCCGCCGTCGCCAGACGCGGGGATACCGAGATCGGAGCGCGCGGCGGTGAGTTCGTGGAACGGCGTCCCGGGGGGCGCGTACCGCAACACCGCCTGCATGACGGTGCTCTTCCCCGCCCACTGGGGGATCGCCACGAACAACAGCGAGCGGCGTTCCTCGGCGGCAGCCGCGAGGGTGGCCGCCATCTGCGGCGACAGCGTGCGGTTCGCGACCAGGTCGGTCAGGGTGAGAGTCATTGAGATCTCGATGGTATCGGCCGGGATCGACCTGAGCGCGCCGCCCTATGATTGGGGGGCGCTGGTCTCACACACCAAAGGAGCTCCTGAATGACCTCAACTCGTCTGGCTGGCGTGGCCGCCGCTGTCGCGGCTGCCGTCGTCCTCCTGGGAGTCCTCGTTCAACCCGCCTCTGCCGGGGCCCCCTACACCGCGTACGGGGTTGGACAGAAGCCCGGTGCGATGATCGGCGCCAGCATCGGCGGTGTGTCCTGTGGCACCGCCGTCGTCGTGACCGCGCAGGGAAACTGGCTGATGTCGATCGCGGAGAACTCCCCCTGTGCCCCGAAGGAGCGGGACGTCGTCTAGTTCACCGTGGATGGCCAACCGGCCGACCAGACCGTGACATGGACGCAGGGTGGCGCGCCGGCGAATGCGACCCTCGGGATTGCCCTGACCGTGACGGTGAAGGCCCCGACGGCCAGCGCTGGCGCCTTCTCGGGCGGCACGATCGCTCCGTCCGGCACATCGATCGTTGCCTTCACTGGCTCCACCGAGCAGCTCAACACCGCGGCGGCGGCGGTGAAGGCAGTCTCCGTCTCGGCCACGCTCAGCGGCAAGCTCCTGACCTTCGTGGTGGGCGCACCGAGCTTCGTGAACACGGAGTTCAATGCCGCGTTCCCGACGGGGCTCGCGGGCACGCTGGTGATCGTCAAGACCTAGTCCGACCGCGGACGGCGACCCGTCCGCAGCGACGGCAGCCAACGATGACCTGCAGGCGGCCTCCGTTGGTTACGGGAGGTCGCGCACCCTCGGCATGAACAACAGGCCGTAGATGGAGATGACGACGAGCGCGGCGGCAGTGCTGCCGATCGCCCACTGGATGCCGACGATCTCCGCGAGGATGCCGACAGCGAAGGTGCCGAACGACACCAGACTGAACTCCATCATGTAGACGCTCATTACGCGGCCCTGAAACTCAGGCTTCGTGTAGGACATGATCAGGATGCTGCCCAGCGACATCCGCCCCGCCTGCCCGAAACCGACCGCCAGCATGATGACAGCCGTCAGCCAGAGCGACGTCGAGATCACAAAGCCGATCAGGGCGACACCAAGGATCAGTGCGCTGACCAGGAACACCCGGCCTCGTCTGCTGTTCGGCATCGACGCCACGGCGAGCGACCCGACCAGCGCCCCGACGCCCGTCGCGCTCACGAGCAGCCCGATCTGCTCCGGGCCTCCGTTGAGAACTTCCTTCACGAACCCGGCGATCATCTGCATGTACGGCATCGACATCAGGACGATGAAGAAATTGATCCAGAGCAGCGCCATCACGACGGGGTCGCCCATCATGTAGCGGATACCGTCGCGGATGTCGCTGAGGCCTCGGGCGCCGCCTCCGCCACCATGTCCCATCGCCGGGCGGCTCCGGGCGACCGGTTGGTCCGTGCCCGCGGCGGCGGCAGCGGCGGCCGCAAGCAGGCGCTCCTCCTCAAGGTCCTCGGCGGTGGGGACGTGCTTCGTCACGGGGACGAGGCCTACCACCGCGATGAGGATGAGGATGCCCATCAGGTAATACACGCCCGCCGGGCCGATGATCACGATGAGGAACCCGCCCAGCGCCGGCACACCCATGCGGGTGACGTTCAGCCCCGCCATGTTCAGCCCGATGGCGTTCGAGAGCCGTCGAGGGCCAACGATCTCGGTGATCATCGCCTGTCGCGCCGGACCCATGATCGCGAAGACGCCGCCCTGCAGCGCCGACACGAGCATCAGGTGGGTGAACGTGAGCATGTCGAGCGAGAGCAGCACGGCGATCCCGAGCGTCCCGACCGCGTTCACCGTCTGCCCGATCTGCACCACGATCTTCTTCGGAGCGCGGTCGGCCACAACGCCGCCGGGGAACCCGAGGATCAACCCCGGGATCGCGCTGGCCAGCGAGATCGCGCCTACGCGCGCGTATGACCCGGTGATGTCGAACACCAGCCACGGGTTCACCAGCATCTGCATGTGCATCGAGGAGAACTGCGCCAGCATCGCGACGAAGAACCAGCGGAAGGAGCGGCTGTTCAGCGCCTCGAACGTCCGCAGCGACGGCAGCCGCGAGGTCCTCGGCGGCGCGCCGACCTCGACGTCCCCCACGGGCGTCGATCCGGCGGGTGCAGGGTTCCAGGGCGCGCGCACGGCGTCTCCGTCTGTTGTGGCGGGGGGAATATAACAGGCGGATCGGGAAGTGCGTCGGATGACGGTCGCCGCAGCTACCCCCCGAGCACCGCGCGCCAGGCGGAGTCGGCGAAGCCGCCGTCGAGGTGGAGGGTCTGGCCGACGAGCATCGGCGCCTCCGCGGAGCAGATCCAGGCGACGGCGGCTGCGATGTCCTCGCCGTGGACGTTGCGGCCGGCGGGGACGTGGGGGCGCACCTTCTCGCTTGTGTCGTTGCCGAGCGAGTGCTCGCCCTCGGAGCCCTCGACCCAGCCGGCGGAGACGGCGTTCACGCGGATGCCACGCGGGGCGAGCTCGACCGCGAGGTACATCGTGAGGGAGGCCAGCGCCCCCTTCGAGACTCCGACGGCACTGTAGTCGGGCATGTAGTGGAACGCTCCCGGCGACAGCAGGTTCACGATGCTGCCGCCACCGCGCTGCTCCATCATCGGCACCGCGAGTTGCGAGGCCTGCCAGGGGCCGAAGACGTTGACGTCCATCGTGCTGTGCAGGTGCTTCGGACGCTGCTCGATGGCGGGGCGGGGACGTTCGAGGCCGCGCGCGGCGTTGTTCACGAGGATGTCGCAGCCGCCCCACGCCTCCACGGCCTTGAAGACGGCGGCCATCTCCTCGGCGGTGCCCACGTCGCCCTGTGCGGTCGCGGCCTCGACCCCGAAGGCGCGACAGTCGGCGGCGGTCGCCTCGGCGGCTGAGGCGGAGCGGGCGAAGTTCACGAAGACGTGGCAGCCCTCGCGGGCGAGGCGCAGCGCGATCGCCCGGCCGATCCCCCGCGACCCGCCGAGGACCACCGCGCGTTTGCCGCGGAGGCTGGGATAGAGCGGTGCACCGGCAGGGACATCAGGTGCTGGCATGCGGTGATGGTAGCGCGCGGAGGAGGCTGGCTACCGTTTCTCGGCCATCGAGACGGTGTGGAGCCGGCCCTGCTTCACCTTTTCGTAGTTGCCGAAGAGTTCCTCGAACATCCGCTCGATGAACCGCCGGAGCGCGGTCGTGGTGACGACATACAGCCGTCCGCCCGGCCTCAGGTGCGCGTGGGCGTCTGCGAGGATGAGCGTCAGCATCTCGTTCCCTGCCTTCGCCGGCAGGTTCGCCGTGGCGACATCGAAGAGCCGCCCGGATGGGACGGCGCTCAGGCCGTTCGAGAGCATCGCGGTCATATTCGTCAGCCGGTTTGCCTCGGCGTTCTGGCGGGCGCGCTCCACGGCGACGAAGTCCTTGTCGAGCAGCCATGTCTCACCCCGAGGCGCCATCGAGGCGAGGACGAGCCCGATGGCGCCGTACCCGCAGCCGATGTCGACGGTGTCCGCGTCCTCCGCAGCCTCCAGGTGCTCGATCAGCAGCGCAGAGCCAAGGTCGACCTCACGCGGCGAGAACAGCCCCCACGCGGTGGTGAAGCGGAACTCTCGCCCGCGCAACGTCGCGCGGAACTGCGGGTCGCGCCGGTATCCCTCGATCTCAGCGGCGAGCGAAGGGGCGGCCTCGGGCGCGGGGCGTCGGGGAGTCACGAGGCGGCCGGGGGCGCGGTCGGTGGGGCCGGCTGAAGCCCCATCGTCGTCGAGGCGGGTGGGATGAGACGGCCGAACGCCCACTCGTATCCGTCGAGGTCGCGCACGAGGACCTCGCGCCAGCCGTGGCCCTTGTCCTCCGGGCCGCGCACGAGGGGGATGCCCTGCATCCGACAACGTTCGGCGACTTCGTCCGGGTCGACACCGAGCAGACGCACCTGCGCACCGAGGCCGCGGCGCTCACCGGCGACAAGCGCGGGGTGCCAGGGGTGGGTGTCGTGGGTGTGGTCGGCGTGGAGCATGACCTCGGCGCTGCCGACGCGGATGGCCGCGAAGTCCACGTCCGCGTAGTGGACCTCCGCGCCGAACACGGAGTCGTAGAAGGCTGCGCTCGCCTCGGGGTTACGCACTAGGAAGTTCAGCGAGAGCGCGGGGAGCAGCGCCCCGTAGCGGAAGCCCGGCATCCACGGGACCGTGCCTTTTGGTCGCTTCTTCGTGCCCATCGGCGGCCTCCTCGGTGCCGGCCACGCTACGCCGTGCTCAGCGCTCGCGGCTAGCGATCCGCGGCGGGAGGAAGGGCGCGAAGCGCCTCCACCTGGGCGATGTGGGCCAGTTCGTGGCGGGCGACCCAGCGGAGCAGCCCGCGCGCCGTCACTGTCCGCCCGTTCAGCCCCTCGAATTCACGGTTCAGCGTTTCGTCATCCAGCCGTGAGGCCATGACGACCAGAGCAAGGCGCGACTGCGCCAGCCACTCGCGCTGCTGGTCGGGGGTCTGGAGGTACGCCGGGCGGCGGGTTGGTTCGTTCTTCGGGAGCGGGCGGCCTTCTGCGGCGGCGAGGATGGTGCGCCGCTGGTAGTCATCATACTGGCCGAGATGCCAGCAAACATCGAGGATCGGCCAGCGCTCCTCACCTTCGGTGATGTCGCCGGGTGGCCGGCGCTCGAACGCCTCCTGTGTCACCCCCTCGAGGGACGCCAGGAAGGCCGCGCGGGCAGAGTGGAGTTCCGCAATCAGATCGTCAATCAGTGCCATCCGCATACGATAGGGGTATGGCGAAGCCGGAGCCCCTCCTCGGACGGATCGCACTCGTGACAGGCGCCGCGGGCCGCGGCATTGGCCACGCGACCGCGCTCGCCCTCGCGCGCGACGGCGCCGACGTGGTCGTGAACACGCACCGCAGCCGTGAGGCCGCGGAGGCAGTCGCCGAAGAGGTGCGCGGCTTCGGCCGGCGCGCCCTGGCCATCGCGGGCGACGTCAGCGTGCCCGGCGAGGTCGATGCGATGTTCGCCGAGGCCCGCGAGACGCTGGGGGAGCCCTCAATCGTCGTTGCCTCGGCGGGTGGCCTGTGGAAGCCCCGCCCGCTCGACGCGATCCCGCCGGAGGAGTGGCGGATCGCGATGGCCGAGGAAGTGGACGCGCTCTACCTGCTCGCCCGCGCCTGTCTGCCGGCGATGCGCATCGCCGGGTGGGGCCGGATCGTCGCGGTCGGCGGCTTTGACAACGAGGACTGGCGTGTGCCGTCCGAAGACGGCCCGCTCGACTATGCCCTCGGCAAGGCGGCCCGCCACTGGCTCGTCCACACGCTTGCGAGGCAGGAGGCGCGCAACGGCATCACGGTGAACGGCGTCGCGCCCGGCCCGGTGACGCGCGTGCCCCCCGAAATGCTCCTTGAGGCCGTCCGGGGCACACACGCCCTCGACGGCTACCGCCGCCCGACGCAGGTCGAGGTGGCGGAGGCGATCGCGTGGCTGGTGGCGCAGCCGGCGGTGAACAGCACGATGGTGGCGCTGCCGGGGCCGGAACCGGGCGCGGTCAAGGCCTAGGCGGCTCGGGTTAGTCCTCGACGAGGCGCTTCAGCAGCGCCTTGAGCCGCGGCGAACGGGCGATCTCGCGTCGGAGGGCAGCGACCTCGCGCTCGTTCACGATGAGCGGGCGCTGCTCCATGTGGCCCTCGTCATCGAATGCGGCGAAGCGGATCGCGGTCTGACCTTTCTTCTCGCCGAGCTCGTACTTGAGCAACTGGAGCGCCGGCTGGTGCAAGCCGCCCTCGATATGCGCCTCCTCCGTGATCTGGCCGGAGCCCCACGGGAGGTTGAAGGCACGGGGGACGCGACGGTCGGGCATGGGCCACCTCCGAGGGGGCACCCAGACGGGCGCACCGCGCCGCGCATCATACGCCGCACATGGAACGCCCCCTGTGAGGCGAGCGTTACGCCTTCGGCAGCGCCTCGCGCTCGGCAACCTTGGCGCAGGCGACGGCGAGGCGTCGGGCGGCCTCGCGCAGCTCGTCCTCGGGCACCCATGAGTAGGCGAGGCGGATGTGGTTCCCGGTGTCCACGCGGTCCGGGAAGAACCCGTACCCCGCGGCGGCCACGAGGCCCTCCGCGATCGCCTGCTGCTGCACCTCGCCGCCGTTCAGCCCCCCGAGGAGGTCGACCCAGAGGAAGAACCCTCCGGTCGGCTTGCGGAACGTGACGTACGGCTCACAGAATTCGCGCAGCCCGGCGGCGATCAGGTCGGCCTTGCGCTGGTAGATCTTCCGCACCCTTGCGATGTGGGCGTCCAGCGCGCCATCCTTCGAGAACTCGAACAGCATCCGGTGCAACAGCGGCGAGTTCCCCATCTCGAAGCGCATCCGCACGATCTGCTCAATCACGTTGGGCGTCGCGTGGATCCAGCCGACACGCAGCCCCGTCGCAACGATCTTCGAGAAGGTGCCGACGCTGATCACGCCCTCGCACTGGGAGAGCGCCGAAAGCGCGGGGGGATGGTGGACGCCCTCGAAGTAGAGCTCGCCGTACGCGTCGTCGTCCAGGACGAAGATGCCGTACTTCGCGGCGACGCGGAGCAATTCGAAGCGCCGTTCGAGCGTCATGGTGACGCCCATCGGGTTGTGGAAGTTGCTGATCGTGTAGATGAACTTGATCTTTTTGCCCTGGCGCAGCAGGGATTGGATCAACGGCTCCAGCTCGTCCACGCGCATGCCATCGTCGTCCATGCTCACGGTGGCGATCTGCGCCTGATGTCCGCGGAAGGTGCGGGTGGTGCCCGAGAAGGTGGGGGCCTCCGAGATCACGACGTCGCCCGGCTGGATGAACGTGGCGCACACCTGGTCGATGGCGCCCGCGGAGCCGTTCGAGAGCATGAACCAATCGGAGTTTACCGCGAACCCGCGGTCGCGCGTGTAGCGCTGGGCGAGCAGGTCGCGCAGCGGCTCGAAGCCGTAGGCGCCGCCGTAGCGGAGCGGCCCGTCGTCTCGCTCCTCGGTGTCGAGGGCGCGGTCCATTGCCTCCATCAGGGCCTTGCGCGGCAGCGTCTCAGGCGCGGGAATCCCGCCGCCGAGGACGATCGGCTCAAGCTCCGACTGGATGTTGGTGGTCATGCCCCAGTCGGTGGCGTTGCCAGCGGACACGTTCCGCGCCGCCTCCGAGGCCATCGACTCGATGTCGCGCTTCGACCAGAGCGCCCGCAGCTCTTCAGCCAGCCGCGCGGGATCCGCATCGCGAGACCTGATGTCGCGTGGGGCGTTCATAGCGCGGCCCATTCCTGCTCGGCGGGTGTGCGGCGGCACAGACGCTGGGGCATCCGCTGCGAAACCGTTTCCCGACCCGCTGCATCCGCATCCTATGTCGCGTGAAACACCGTTGCAATAACGGCCGAATCTGAGCCCTCGGCCGGCTCTACCGGCTGGCGGACGCGACCGCCGCGAGGGCCTCCGCAAACGCCTCGATCGCACGGCGGAGGTCGGCGGGCGACAGAGCGGAGTAGACAAGGCGAATGCGGTCTTCACCGCCACCGTTGGCGAAGTATCCGGTGCCCGGAGTGACGGCCACGCCGCGCTCCGCCGCCGCCCGGGTCACCGCGACGGCATCGAGGCCGGGGGCGAGCTGGAGCCAGTGGAAGAATCCACCACGCGGCATACGGAAGGTGACGTACGGCTCGCACAGGTCACGCAGGGCCTCGGCGGTCACGTCGCGCCGCTCGCGGTAGAGCGTCTGCAGCATCCGGACGTGTGGGTCGTAGCGGCCCGATCGGAGGTAGTGGTTGAGCAACCGGTGGAGGATCGGTGGCCCGCCATTGTCGAACCTCGCCAGGACCAGTCGGGCCGTGATTTCCGGCTGCGCGACAATGAAGCCGACGCGCAGGCCGGTGGCGACCGTCTTCGAGAACGTGCCGCAGCGCACGATCCCGCGTCCGCCCGCCACTGCGAAGAGCGAGGTCGGCGGCGGGCCCTCGAGGTCAATACCTGTGTAGGCGTCGTCTTCCAGGATCAGCACACCATGCTCCCGCGCGAGTTCGACGAGGCGCTGGCGGCGTTCCAGGGTCAGCGTGCTGCCGCTGGGATTGTCGTAGTTCGCCGTGACGTAGATCAGCTTCGCCTGGCGTCCGGTCATCCGGCGCGTGTCCAGCACACGCGCAAGCGCCGGCATGACCAGCCCGTCTTCGTCCTGAGGGACGTCGATCACCTGCGCGCCGCGAGCCCGGAACGTCCGGATCGCGCCGGGGTACGTCGGCGCACCGGTGATCACGACATCCCCATCCGCGACGAATGCGGCGGCGACGTTGTCGATGCCCTGCGCGCTCCCGGCGGTGATCGCGACGTGCCCCGGAGTGACGGAGAGCCCCGTCTCAGCGGCCTGACGTTCGGCCACCCAGGCGCGCAGTGGCTCGTACCCGGCCTGGCCGCCATAGGTCAGCGCGCCTGCGGCGTCCTCTTCCAGCACTACCCGGGTGGCGTCCAGCAGCTCTCGCCACGGGAGCGTTTCGCGGTCGGGCACGCCCGCGTTCAGGTCGTATGGCAGGGGCGAGAGCGACGTGGGCGGCGGGAGGCGCCGCACCGCCGGCGCGAGAAGCGCCTCGATGGCGGCTGCGGAGAACGGGTCGCTTCCGGCGGTGTCCATGCCAGGAGCCTACGGGCGCTCCGGGGGGCGGGCAAACCCGCCACCCCGCAGCCACAGGTCGCACCGTGTTCGCATACTGCTAGTATTCCCCCCGCGCTTGAGGCAGGCACGGGAGGCACCATGGCTTCAGGACCGCTGGACGGCATCCGAGTGCTGGAGTTCACACAGATCATCGCCGGACCCTTCGGCTGCCAGAACCTCGCCGACATGGGCGCCGAAGTGATCAAAGTGGAGCCTCCCGGAGGCGAACCATGGCGACTCTTCTCGCAGTTCATGCCGGGCGAGTCGAAGACCTTCCAGTCGCTGAACCGCGGCAAGAAGTCATTGGTCCTGTCCATGCAGGAGCCGGACGCGCAGGAGATCGTCCACCGCCTCATCCCCTCGATCGACGTGGTGGTCATCAACTACCGGCCTGATGTCCCGGCCAAACTCGGCATCGACTACGAGACGCTGTCGCGGATCCGGCCCAACCTGATCTACGTCGACAACACCGCCTGGGGGCGCCGCGGCCCGTGGGCACTGAGGCCCGGCTACGACATCGTCGCGCAGGCTGTCTCCGGCCTGATGATCGGCGAGGGGAAGGTCGATCCGGGCGGGGCGCCGATGTCGATCACCTCCACGGCGATCGCCGACTACGGCACCGGCGTGGCCATCGCGTGGTCCGTGTGCGCGGCGCTCTTCCATCGGGAACGCACCGGCGAAGGCCAGATGATCGAGACGACCCTCCTGAACACGGCACTCGCGTTCCAGGGCACCTCCGCCATGGACCTGCCCGCCGCGGACGCGATGAAGTACGTCAAGATGGACCGGGTCCACGCCCTGCAGCAGCAGCACGCGTCCTATGCCGACCTGATCGCCGCCTACCAGATGGGCAACCTCGCGCGGGTGGGGAACATCTACTACCGCTGTTACGCCACCAGCGACGGCGCGGTCGCCGTCGGCGCGCTGTCGCCCACGCTCTGGGCGAAGGTGCGCACCGCAGTCGGCACGGACTTCCTCGGCATGGCCGACCCGGCTTACAACATGTCAGACCCCGCGTACGCCGAGCTGGCACGCGGGCGCGTAGCCGAGGTGGAGGAGATTTTCCGCGGGAAAACAACCGCTGAGTGGTTGGCGATCCTCGAGCAGAACGGTGTGCCGTCCGGGCCACTGAACTTCGTGGACGACATTCTGAACGACCCCCAGGTGCTGGCAAACGACATCCCGGTCTCGCTGGAGCATGAGCTCTCGGGGGCGCAGACCCAGGTCGGGCCGATGCTGCGGATGAGCAAGACGCCGCTGGCGGCACAGGGCCCATCGCCGGTCCTCGGCAAGCACACGGACGAGATCGTGGCGGGGCTGGGGTACAGCGCCGAGCAGCGCGCCGCCCTGCGCGCACGGAACGTCATCGCCTAGCCCCGACGATCAGGGCATCCATCTGCAGGAGGTTGCATGGCCGGACCGTTGGTTGGCGTCAAGATCCTCGAGTTCACACAGATCATCGCCGGACCGCTCGGCTGCCAGTTACTCGCGGACCTGGGAGCGGACGTGATCAAGGTGGAGCCGCCCAGCGGCGAACCGTGGCGCCTCAACGCCCAGTTCATCCCGCTCGAGTCCAAGACATACATGGGCCTCAACCGTGGGAAGCGATCGCTCGCCATCGACGTATCGAAGGCGTCCTCGCAGGTGGCGATCCACCGCCTCGTGAGGGACATGGACGTGGTGGTCATCAACTACCGCCCGGACGTCGCGAAGCGGTTGAAGATTGACTATCCGACCCTGTCGGCTATCAAGCCCGACCTGATCTACGTGGACAACACCGCCTTCGGCCGCGAAGGGCCGCTGGCCGATCGGCCTGGCTATGACATCGTGGTGCAGGCACTCTCCGGCCTGACCGGCGCGGTCGGGAAGGTGGACGACCACGGCCAGCCGCTCACCGGCCCCGCCGTCGCCGACACGACGACCGGGTACGCGCTCTGCGCCGGCACGCTGGCCGCGCTCTACCACCGCGCAAAGACCGGCGAGGGCCAGGCCGTGGAGACCTCCCTCCTCATCAACGCGCTCACCATCCACCTGAGCGCGTTCGCCTCGATCCCCGCGGCGGACGGCGCCCAGCGAGACGGATTCCTGAACGCGCTTCAGCGCGCACGGGAGACGGGGATGCCGTACTCGGACTTCCTCAAGATCCGGGAGCAGATGCTCCGTGCGGCTGCCGGCGGCAACGTCTATTACCGTTGCTTCCTCACGAAGGACGGCGCGATCTCCATCGGTGCGCTTTCCGCTTCCCTCCGCGCGAAGGTGCGCGCGGCGATCGGTTTTGAGCACAACCGGGACGAGCCGGGCTACAGCCCGCAGGATCCGGCGCAGGTCGCCATCGACCAGGCGTTGATTGCGCGCATCGAGGAACTGTTCCGCGCGAAGACGACCGCAGAGTGGGACGAAATCCTGACGGCGGGGGGCGTGCCATGTGGCTCGATCAACTTTGTGCAGGAACTGCTGGAGCATCCGCAGATCGTGGCCAACCAGTACGCTGTCTACCACGAACACGAACTGGCTGGCCCCGTCTGGATGCAGGCGCCACCGTGGAAGATGAGCAAGACGCCGCCCGATCCGACCAGGGCGTCTCCGCCGCTGGGCAGGGACACGGACGAGGTGCTGTCCGGCATCGGGCTGACCGCGTCCGAGATCGCATCCATGCGTGCTGAGGGCGCGATCCTCTAGGCATCCGGGCCGCCGCAGTCGAGGAGATGGCATGGCTGATCCGCTTGTGGTGACCACCGTGGCGGACGGCATCGGCCGGCTGCGCCTGAACCGTGCTGATAAGCGGAACGCCATTACGACCGAACTCGGCGCGGCGATCGCCGAGGCGATGGTCGAGTTCGACGAAGACGGCTCCGTCATCGTCATCGTCATCGAAGGCACGGGCGGCTCGTTCTGCGCCGGCGCCGACATGGCAGAGGCGAACGCCGAGAACCTGAAGGGGAACCGGCGTTTCGACCCGTCAGCCCGCGCCGCCCAGCGTGTGGCCGCGACACCGAAACCGATCATCGCCGCGGTGGACGGGCCGGCGTACGGCGCTGGCGCGCTCATCGCCTGCTCGTGCGACATCCGCATCGCCTCTGACCGCGCACGATTCCGCTTCCCGGGGTCGGAGTACGGCCTCGTCGTGGGCGCGGCGGCACTCCCGAGGATCGTCGGAGGGCCCGTGGCGAAGGAGCTGATCTTCACCGGCCGCGCCGTCGGCGCGGAGGAGGCGGCGCGCATCGGGCTCGTCAACCGCGCCGTCCCGCTCGCCGAATTCTCCGCTGCCGTGGACGAGGTGGCGCGCGCCATCGCCGCCGCTTCGCCGCTCGCACTCCGCTGGGGGAAGCAGACGATCGACGCCTCCATCACCGGCGGCGACGCACGCGGGCTCGAGCAGCAGGCCGACCAGCTGCTGCGCGGCGGGCCGGACCACATCGCCCGGTTCTCGAAAGCGACACAGCGAATCGTTGGAGATGGATCGTGACCGACGAGGATCCCCGTGCACGCGTCCGCGGCTATCTGCTTGCGCAGGCAGAAAAGAACGACTTCACGGCCCTCTGGCCGAAGGTCATGGAGCAACGAGGGGCGCTCCTTGCTGCGTTCGCCGAGTTCAGCGAGGCGCAGGCCGCGTTCCGCCCCGCGTCTGGCGAGGGTGAGGATGCATGGGGTGCCGCCGACCTGGCCCGACATCTGGTCGCGTCCACGCGCAATGTGATGGGGGTTGTCGATGCCCTTGCCCGAGGCGCAGCAGCGACCAGGGATCCGCTCGGCACGCTCGGAGACTCGCCGAACCCCTCGTTCACCGAGGCTCGAAAGGCGCTCTTCGACATCTCGCTGGATTTTGCCGCGCTGACCGGGCGTCTCCCGGCCTCGCCAAACCTCGATGCGACGGCGGAACACGCGTTCTTCGGCCCTCTCAACTGCCGTGCGTGGTTCCTGTTCCAGCGCGTCCATGACACTGACCACATCAACCAGCTCGCCGCCCTGCGTGCGACACCGGGGTTCCCGGCATGAACGATCTGGAACGCGAGGTCGTGGAAGAGATGACAGCGCGAGGCCTCACGCTCGGCACCGCGGAGTCCACCGTGGGCGGGCTGATCGGCCATCTGCTGACCGACGTCCCGGGTTCCTCCAAGGTCTTCGTGGGCGGGATCACCGCCTACCACGGCCGCCCGAAGACAACGCTGCTCAACGTGCCCGTGGACACGCTGCGGAATGCTGGTCCGTCTCCGAGGAGGCAACGGTGGCGATGGCCTGTGGGGGTCGCGAGGCGCTCCAGGTGGACCTCTGCGTCGCCGAGAGCGGCATCGCCGGCCCCAGCAGCAACCCGGAGCGGCCTGGCGGTCTGTACTGGATCGCGGTGTCGAGCGCGGGAGGGGAGCGTACCGAGCGACACGTCTTCCCCGGCGACCGTGAGACCACCAAACTGGCCGCGGCCGAGGACGCCCTCCGGCTCGTCCTGGAAGCCATCGACCACCGCTGAGGCACCCCTCGTAAGGCGCCCGCGTTCGGCGTAGGCTCGCACTCCCGAACCCATTTGCCGCGCCCCGGGAGGCCGCATGAGCGATTTCGACGCCCGCTACTTTGAGTCTGTGACAGAGTCCGCCTGCCACGGCCTCGATGCCGGCTGGGGGGCGGCGACGATGGCGGCGCGTGAGCCGTTCCGCCTGACCGGAGATCGGCCCGTCTGGGGGCGTAACCGGACATACCGGGTCGAGCACCTGCGGCTCGATCTCGCGTTCGACCTCAAGCGTCGGTCGGTCGCTGGATCCGCCACGATCACCATCCGCCCACGACACGATGGCCTGCGCGAAGCCGTCATCGACGCCGTCGACCTCGACATCGCTTCCGTGACCGACAGCGACGGCAACGACCTCGCATGGAGCACGGCCGATCGGGCGCTGCGCGTGAACCTCGGACGTGCGCGTCGGGCGAGCCAGTCGCTCACCGTTGTGGTTTCGTACTCCGCAACCCCCCGCCGCGGTCTGTACTTCAACCAGCCGGACGAGGGCTACCCGGAACGCCCGGAGCAGATCTGGACGCAGGGCCAGGCGGAAGACTCCGCATGCTACTTCCCCTGCCTCGACTTCCCCGGGGAGAAGTTCACCAGCGAGGCGCACCTCACGGTGCCGGCGGCGTGGTTCGCACTTTCCAACGGGCGACTGGACTCCGTCACGGAAGACCGTCGCCGCAAGACGAAGACCTACCACTGGCTGCAGGAGCGACCGCACCCCGCCTACCTCATCACGATTGCGGCCGGCGAATTCGACGAGGTCCGCGCGAAGGCCGGAGACGTACCGGTCCAGTACTACGGCCCTCCCGGCAGCGGGCCCGCACTGCGCCGCGCCTTCGGCCGGACGCCGGAGATGGTCACGTTCTTCGCCGACAAGATCGGGACGCCCTACCCGTGGGCGAAGTACGCGACCGTCGCCATCCACGACTTCATCTTCGGCGGCATGGAGAACACCTCGGCCACGACGATGACCGACACGCTCCTCCACGATGAGCGGGCGCATGACGATGTCGTCGAGCAATGCGATTCGATCACCGCGCATGAACTGGCGCACCAGTGGTTCGGCGACCTGCTCACCTGCCGGGAGTGGTCGCACGGCTGGCTGAACGAATCGTTCGCCACCTATTTTGACGCCCTGTTCGTCGAGCACCATCGAGGCTGGGACGCCTTCCGCTACGACATCCTGCAGAACGCCGAGCTGTACCTGCAGGAAGACTCCGGCTCGTACCGGCGGCCGACCGTCGAGAACGTCTACCGCGAGCCGATCGACGTCTTCGACCGGCACCTGTATGAACGCGGGTCGGTCGTCCTCGACATGCTGCGCTACAACCTGGGCGACGACCTGTGGTGGACGGCGATCCGGCACTATGTGCGCAAGCACGCCGAGCAGGACGTGCTGACCCACGACCTCCAGCGCGCGATCGAGGAGGCCACCGGCAGGAATATGGACGGCTTCTTCGCGCAATGGGTGTGGAAGGGCGGCCATCCGGAGTTCAAGGCGTCGTACGCCTGGGACGCGAAGCAGCGTCTGGCCACCGTCGGCCTGACGCAGACGCAGACGCCTGACGACACGCTGACTTCGATCTACCAGACGCCGATCGAGATCGCGTTCATGGTGGATGGGAAGTTCGATCGGCACACGGTCCAGGTGACGGACGCCGCCCACTCGTTCGTCTTCCGCCTTCCCGCCGAACCCGAGTTCGTGTCCATCGACCCAGCAGGACGCGTCCTGAAGACGCTGGACTTCGCGCCGGGCGTGAAGCAACTCGCTGCCCGCATCACGAAGGAACCCGAGGCGATCGGTCGCATCGACGCCGCCCGGGCGCTCGCGAAGGCGGGCTCGCCGGAGGCGGTGGCCGCGCTCCGCACCGCCGTCCTCAACCGGGATGAGGTCGACTTCGTCCGGGCTGAGGTCGCGACGGCGCTGGGGAAGATGAAGGACGGTGCCGCGCGTGACGCCCTCGTCGCCGCCACGCGCGAGCCGGTCGCGCGTGTGCGTCGTGCCGCGGCGCTGGCGCTCGGCAGCTTCCGGGATGAGCCCACGGCACACGCGCTCACACGCCTCCTCGCCGGTACCGGCGACCGCTCCTACTACGTGCAGATGAACGCCGCGCAGGCCCTCGGCCGGACACTCCAGCCGTCCGCGTTCGAGACGCTGGAGGGCGTACTGGGCCGCCCGGCGCACAACGACGTCATCACGGCAGGCGCGCTGACCGGGCTTGGTACCCTGCGTGACCCGCGCGCGGTGGAGCCGCTGCTTGCCCACACTCGCTGGGGCGTCCATCAGAATGCCCGGCGCGCCGCCACCGCGGCGCTCGGCACGCTCTACGCCTACCTCGAAGGACCGGCGCAGGTACGCGTCCGGGATCGACTGGAGGAGCTGCTGGACGATCCCTGGCTGCGTGTGCAGATCGCGGCGACGACAGCACTGGAGACGGCCGGCGATCCGAAGTCCCTGCCCGCGGTGAGCGGGGCAGCGGAACGTGCCCTCGACGGCCGTGTCAAGCGCATGAACCGCGTGGCGGCCCGCCGCCTGTCGGAACGAGCCGCGAGTGGCAAAGAGAGCAAGGCGTTGCGCGACGAGATCGAGAAATTGCAGCAGGAGAACCGCGGCCTGGCGGATCGCCTGACCGCGCTGGAAGCGCGGGGCACCGCCCCGTCCCGCAACCGGAGGTAACCGCATGC
>VGPD01000017.1 GCA_016875635.1 Chloroflexota bacterium | reverse complement strand
ACCCGGAGCGAGAGGATCGCCCCGATGGAGATCGTGCCTGGCCTGCACCAGTTGAAGACGCCCATGGCTGGGCCTGCGTTGCCCTACATGATGCCGTACGCCTTCACCGGCGGGGACGGCGTCACGCTCTTCGACGCGGGGTTCGGTACGCCGCAGGCGATCGAGGCGATGACGAAGGAGCTGGCGATCCTCGGCTACGCGCCGAAGGACATCCGGCGGCTGTTCATCTCGCACGCGCACCCGGACCACATCGGCATGGCAGCGTGGATCAAAGACCAGGCGCCGGACTGCCAGGTGATCATGCTGGAGCGCGAATGGCAGTGGATCCAGGCGCGCTGGCTTGACAATGAGTCATGGACGCGCCTCTCGGACGCGTGGCTCGTGCGGCACGGCATCCCGCAGGAGGACATCGACGCGGCGCATGAGGCGGGCGCGCTCGCGCCGACCTCGCCGGCGGTGAAGCCAGGCCAACCCGCGCCCGAGAAGCCGGCGGGCGGGCCTCGCGGCGGTGGGCCGGGAGGCGGCATGCGCTGGGTGGAGCCGGACGTGAAGCTGCAGGACGGTGAGGTCGTGGAGTTCGACGGCTGGAAGTTGCGTGCCGTCTGGACGCCCGGCCATACCCCGGGGCACATGTGCATGTACGAACCGAACCACCGGCTGATGTTCACCGGCGACCACGTATTGCCCCACATCAGCCCGAACGTCTCGCTGCATGCGGACCAGGAGGGGAGCAGCCCGCTCTCCGACTTCCGCGAGTCGCTGAAGAAGGTCGCTTCCTTTGACACGCGCTGTGCGCTGCCTGCGCACGAGTTCACGATCGCCGACCTGAAGTCGCGCTGCAGCATCGTGCTCCATCATCACGACGAGCGGCTGACCGAAGTGCGTAAGGCGATTGGGCCGGGGGAGGCTTCCGGCGCGGTCATCAGCCAGAAGGTCCACTGGAACACGGGCCCATTCGACGACTTCAATATCTTCATGAAGCGGTCTGCGCTGGGCGAGACGCTGGCGCACCTCCGGCTGCTTGAAGACGAGGGTCGGGTGGAGCGGATTGAGGCCGCTGACCGGCTGCTGTGGCGCCAGAAGTAGCCGGGCGCCAGAAGTCCGGCCCAGGCGTGGGGAGCCTCCTCGATCTCACCGGCCGGGAGCCCTCCGCGCGGGACCGTGCGACACTAGACATATGGTCGCTGCGACAGCCAGGCCCTCTGTCCGCGAGCGCGCCGCGCTGATCCTCGGCCGGGCGGCCGGGACGGCTGCGCGACAGCTGGGACGTGGCGGCGGCACAGCGCTGCCAGGGCTCGTGGCCGGAGTGCTCGCACCACGCCTCCTTGAGCGATTGGCCCAGCAGGCCGGCCAGGGCGTCGTCACGGTCACCGGTACAAACGGCAAGACAACGACGACACACTTGATCGCGGCCATCTTCCGCGCGCACGGTGTCCAGCCTCTCACCAACCCGTCCGGGTCCAACCTGGAGCGAGGTCTCGTCGCCGCATACGTGGAGGACGCCGAAGCGGACGGCCGGATTGCCGATGCGCCTTCGCGCGTTGGTGTCTTCGAGGTGGACGAGGCGGTGCTGGCGCGGTTGTTCTCGCGACTCTCTCCGCGCGTCGCGGTATTCCTCAACCTGTTTCGCGACCAACTCGACCGGTACGGCGAGGTGGACTCCGTCGGCGAGGGGTGGGGTGGGATGCTCGCGTCGGCGGGTCCGGACTGCACGCTCGTGCTGAATGCGGACGACCCGTCGATCGCACAGCTCGCGGCGGGCACACGCGCGCGGGTCCTGATGTTCGGCATCGACGATCCAGAGGCGCGGCTGGCAGAGGCGGAGCATGCCTCCGACGCGCGGTTCTGCCGGTGCGGCGGCCGCTTTGCGTACGAAGCGATCTACATGGGGCACGTGGGCATCTGGCGATGCTCCTCATGCGGCGATCGGCGTCCACGCGCGTTTGTCTCAGCGCGGCGGGTGAAGCTCAGTCCGGACGGATCGCGTGTAGAGGTTGACATCGACGGGGCCGTGGTGACCCTCGAGATTCCGATGGCGGGACTCTATTCCGTCTACAACGCACTGGCGGCGACCGCCGCCTCATACGCCCTGGGAGTCCCGGCGACGACGATCGCGCGCGCCCTCGCCGAGGCGGGTCCGGCGTTCGGTCGGCAGGAGCGGTTCGAGGTCGAAGGACGCACAGTGCGCGTGCTACTGGCGAAGAATCCCGCCGGCCTGAACGAGTTGTTGCGCGCGCTGATCGCGGGGTCACCTGAAAGAGAACCGATCCACCTTCTCGCGATGCTCAACGATGGCGTGCAGGACGGCCAGGACGTCTCCTGGATCTACGATGCCGACATCGAGGTCCTGGCGGGGCGCCCGATGACGGTGACGTGTTCAGGTGGTCGCGCGGACGACTTCGCATTGCGCTGGCACCTCGCCGGTGTCGACCCGGCGGCGGTGGTGCCGGACACAGAGGCGGCGCTGGACGATGCACTGCGCCGGATGCCGCCCGGGGCTCGACTGGACGTGGTCGCCACGTACACGGCGATGATCGATGTGCGGGAGGCGCTCGCGCGTCGGGCGGGCGTGGGCGCCTACTGGGAAAAGGCCGAGCGATGACGCCGGCGCCACCAGAGCGCACGATCCGCGTGGTCACGCTGTACGACGACGTGATGAACGTCTACGCCGACCGCGGAAACCTGATCGCGCTCGAGGCACGCGCAGCGGAGCACGGCGTGGGTGTCGAGGTGCAGTCGGTCAGCCTCGGCGACCCGTTGCCCGAGGACGCCGACCTCGTCCTCATCGGTGGAGGCCAGGACCGCGAGCAGCGGCGGGTGGCGGACGAACTGGCGGTGCGAGGCCCGGTGCTGCGCGCGTGGGCCGCGGCGGGCACGGCGATGCTGGCCGTGTGCGGAGGGTTCCAGCTGTTCGGTCGCTGGTACCGCGACGCGTCCGGGACCGAGCTTCCGGGCGCCGGTGTGTTTGACGTCACCACAATCGCCCCGGGACCCGGCGCGGCGCGCTGCATCGGCGACATCCTTGCGAACGTGGAGATCGAGGGCGTCGGGGAAGTCGTGGGCTTCGAAAACCACGGTGGCCGGACCTACCTCGGGCCGGGCGGCCGGCCGTTCGCCCGGGTGGAATACGGCCGCGGCAACAACGGCGAGGATGGTACGGAGGGCGCGATCTTCCAGAACGCCGTCGGGACCTATCTGCACGGGTCGTTGCTGCCGAAGAACCCGGCCCTCCTCGACTGGCTGATCGCGGCGGCGCTCCGCCACCGCTATGGCGAAGGATCGTCCCAGGCACTTATAGAGCCACGTCCTGCGCCGTACGCGGAGCGCGCCCACGCCGCCTCGGCGGCGGTCGCGCGGCGGCGGTCGCCGAAGTTCGAACCGGTGGTGAAGTAATGGACGACACGATCCTGCACCGGCCCCTCTCGCGGCGCACCTTCCTCATGCGGGGCGCATTTGGGGCGGGTGGACTGCTGTTGCTTGCGTGCGGCGGCGATGAGAAGCCGTCGACCCCGATCCCGACGGCGACGGCGCCCGAGGGCACGCCGCGGCCCAGCGCGACACCCACAGTTGCGCCGCCCGTCATCGCGACCGGCACGGCGGCCCTGCCCCCGGGGCCGGTCGGCTTTATCTACCCGATCACCGGCGCCTGCATGCCCCGGGGCGACCAGTTGATGCCGAACGCGCCCCGCACCTACCGCAACGGGTTCCACGAGGGCCTCGACTTCTACCCGGGCCTCGCGTGCGCCGAGGTGAAACGCGGCACACCGATCATCGCTGTTGCGGCGGGCACGGTGATCCGGGCCGACCTCGACTACACGGAGATCACGCTGCAGCAGATCACCGAACTGGACGCGAAGACGAAGGCCCAGGGGTTCTCCGACCCGGTCACACTCGATATCTACCGGGGCCGGCAGGTGTGGGTCGACCACGGTGGTGGCGTGGTCACCCGCTACTGCCACCTGAATTCGATCGACCCCGCAATCAAGGTCGGTGTCACGGTAAAGGCGGGGACGGCACTCGGCGGGGTCGGTGAGTCCGGCACACCGGAGTCGATTACCGCGCCCAACACCGAACTGCACCTCCACTTCGAAGTGCGCGTGGGCGAATCGTTCCTCGGGAGCGGGCTGCCGTCGGCGACGGTACGCGCGCTGTACGAGCGGCTCTTTGCGCCTCGCTAGCCGGGCAGGCGCTACCGTAGAGATACCACTGCTGACCGAGGAGCGTGCCCGTGCCCGTTCTCGCCATCGAAATCCCGTTCGACCCCCGCATCGTGACCATCGGCGGGTTGATGCTGACGTGGCACGGGCTGTTCACAGCGGTTGGGATCCTCGCGGGAGTACAGATCGCGCTCTGGCTGGGCCGCCGTCACGGGTACAACGAAGATGACGCATACACGCTCGCCTTGATCGGTATCCCCAGCGGCATCATGGGGGCGCGGTTGTTGTTCGTTGCGGAACATTGGTCGTTCTACAGCGAGGCGCCGCTCCAGATTCTCGCGCTGACCGAGGGCGGGATCTCCATCTGGGGCGCGGTGATCGGTGGGGTGGCCGGGCCACTGCTGTTCGCCTGGTGGAAGCACTACGACATCCCGCTGGGCCTTGATATCGGGGGGGCCGGTCTGATCCTCGGTATGGCGATCGGGCGCCTCGGCGACGTGATCAACGGTGAGCACCTGGCCAAGGCGACGAGTCTCCCTTGGGGGGTGATCTACACCGACCCTGATTCGCCGGCGTTTGCCCACTCGCTGCTGGTTGGGGCACACCATCCCGCCACCACCTACGAAATGCTGGGCGACGTCGTCATTCTTGGCGCGATGCTGTGGCTGAAGGCGGGGCCCCTGCGCTATCGCCACGGCGTCACGTTCACGTTCTTCTTTGCGTCGTATGCGGTGATGCGCTTCTTCGTCTCCTACCTGCGCGTGGACTCAGCGGAGACGTTCATCTTCCAGATCACTTGGCCGCAGATGGTGTCCCTGTTCGGGGCGCTCGCGATGATCCCGACCGGCCTCGTGCTGTGGCGTCGAGGCGAGCGCCGTCCCGTGACGCCGCCGCTGCCACCGGGCCGCGTGCGCGTGCGCAAGGCGTAGCGAGTGGCCTCGGGCCCCGCCGACGAGGTGGAGGTCGTCCTGTATGTCGGGACGGACTGCCACCTTTGCCAGGTAGCCCGGCATCTGCTGCTGGCGCTCCGCCGCTCGATCCCGTTCCGGCTGCGTGAAGTCGAGATCGGGAGTGACCCTGATCTGGAGCGGCGCTACCTCCTCGAGGTACCGGCCATCGAGGTCGATGGCGAGATCGCCGCGCAGGCGCCGATGGAGGTCGAGGCGGTGCGGGCAGCGGTCGTCCGGGCGCGGTTGCGGCGGGCATCAATGGAGGGTCGCCGTGACGCACTGGAGTGAGGTCGAGGCTCAGGTGCCGGATTTCGCCGGTCGCGTCCAGACCGTGTTCGACGCGCACAAGCACAAGACCATGGCGACGCTCCGGCGCGACGGCTCCCCGCGCATCAGCGGCACCGAGGTGCGGTTCGCCCATGGCGACGTCTGGCTCGGAAGCATGGACCGCGCCGTGAAGGTGCGTGGCCTCCAGCGCGACCCTCGGGTCGCGATCCACAGTGGGACGGTCGACCTCGAACTCCAGCAGGGTGATGCGAAGATCGCCGGTCGTGCGACGGAGGTGCGCGACGCCGCCCTCTGGCGCGCGGTGAACGGCGAGGACACGTCTCCGGACGAATCCCACTTGTTCCGGATCGAGATTTCCGAGGTGGTGCTCACGCGGGTCGACGGCGACGAGCTGGTGATCGAGTCGTGGACACCCGTGCGTGGCCTGCGTCTGGTGAGGCGTCGTTGACCATGGGCGAGACCCATCGGCCCGGGGCGGAGCCTGCCACCACGGTGATGTAGCCTGTCGAGGCAGAAGGTGGGAGCCCGTCGATGGTCGTGGAGATCGAGCCAGTCGCAGCGCCGTTCGACGCCGTCGTCGAGTTGCCCGGGTCGAAGAGTTACACGAACCGGGCTCTGCTGATCGCCGCCCTCGCGCACGGGCGCTCCGAGATCACGCAGGCGCTGTCCTCCGACGACACGCGGTATATGCACGCCGCGCTGGAAGCGATGGGCGTCCGCATCGATGACCATGACGCGCACACCTTCCTGGTCACCGGGATCGATGGGCAGTTCCCCTCCACAGGCGCCACGCTGATGGTGGGGAACGCGGGCACCGCTGCCCGGTTCCTCACCGCCGCAGTGGCCCTCGGCCACGGGACGTTCATCGTCGATGGGTCAGAGGCGATGCGGAAGCGCCCGATCCAGCCGCTCATCGATGGCCTCCGGCAGCTTGGTGTGGACGTCGAAACCCAGAACGGCAATGGTTGCCCGCCTGTCGAGGTCCATGCGCGAGGCATCGCCGGCGGCCGCGCGGTCATGCGCGGAGACATCTCCAGCCAGTACTTCAGCGCGTTGCTGATGGCGGCGCCGCACGCGTCGGCGGACGTGGAGATCGAAGTCGAGGGAGAACTCGTCTCGTCGCCGTACGTGACCATGACGCTGTCGACGATGGCGGAGTTCGGTGTGCAGGCGGAACGGGACGGCGACCGCTGGTTCCGTGTCCCCTCCGGCCAGCGTTATCAGGCGCGGGCGTACGCCGTGGAGCCTGACGCCTCGGCGGCGTCGTACTTCTTCACCGCAGCCGCGGTGACCGGCGGGCGCGTGGTCGTGCCGCGACTCGGGAGCCGGTCGGCCCAGGGCGACCTCGGCATCCTCGCGGTGCTGGAGCGTATGGGGTGCCGGGTGCGCATCGTCGAAGACTCGATCGAGGTGCGGGGCCCCGCCCGTCTGCGCGGGGTCGACGCCGATTTCACGCAGATGGGTGATGTGGCGACCTCGCTCATGGCGATCGCCCCGTTCGCGGACGGTCCGACGACGGTGCGCGGGATCGCACAGACCCACTATGAGGAGAGCGACCGCCCTGTGGCGGCTGCGACCGAGTTGCGGCGGATGGGCCTGCGCGTTGAGAGCGACTGGGACTCTGTGACCATCTATCCGGGTACACCCCAGCCCGCCGAGATCCAGACCTACGACGACCACCGCATTGCGATGAGCTTCGCGGTCACCGGCCTGCGGGCGTCCGGCATCCGCATCGCGAATCCGGAGTGTGTTTCGAAGACGTTCCCGGAGTACTTCGAGGTCCTTCGCCGGCTGACGGCGGCGCCGACGCAGCAGGGCTGACGATCCTGTTGGCCGGGTTCCGGCGCATAGTCCGCAGTACTCATTGACAGCGGGAACAGCCGCCGCCTAGCCTCGATCCCAGTCGCTGGCCACGGTCGGCGGTTCATCCAGAGCGGTGGAGGGCACCGGCCCTGCGAGCCCGCCGCAACCGACCCCCCTCGCCCGGGCGGACACGGTGCGAATTCCGGCCCGGACGGCACACGGCCTTCGGGAAGATGAACGGAAGGCGCCGGAGCTATGACACACTCGACTCCCTCGCTGGAACGACCCTCCCTGGGCCGCATGGTGATGCGTTAGCCCGAGGCCGCGTCAGTCGCGCGGACTTCGGGCTCCTCGAACACCACCAGCACCTGCCTACCGAGGATCCGTCATATGTCCTTTGCCAAAGCGCTCCGCTGCCGCGAATGCGGCCGGGAGTATCCCCTCGACCCCATCTTCTCCTGCGAGTTCTGCTTCGGCCCGCTCGAGGTTTCGTACGACCTCGACGGCATCCGAGAGGCCGTCAGCCGCGACTCGATCGGCCGGGGGCCGTCCACGATCTGGCGGTACGCACCGTTCCTGCCGTGCGACGTTGAATACAAGGTCGACCTCGGCACCGGCTACACGCCGCTGCTGCGCGCCGACCGCCTGGCGAAGGCGATCGGCCTCGACACGTTGTGGATCAAGAACGACACCGTGAACCCGACGTGGTCGTTCAAGGACCGCGTGGTCTCCGTCGCGATTGCGCGGGCGCGCCAGTTCGGATTCGAGGCGATCGCCTGCGCGTCGACCGGCAACCTCGCGAACTCGGTCGCGGCACACGCGGCCGGGGCGGGGATGGAGTGCTTCGTCTTCATCCCGGACGACCTGGAGCAGGGGAAGGTCGTCGGTTCCGGAATCTACAACCCGACGGTCGTGAAGGTGCGCGGCTCGTACGACGACGTGAACCGCCTCTGCACCGAACTGTCGATGCAGTACCCGTGGGCGTTCGTGAACATCAACGTCCGGCCGTATTACGCGGAGGGCTCACGCACGATCGGCTTCGAGGTCGCGGAACAGCTCGGCTGGCGCACACCGGACCACCTCGTCGCGCCGATGGCCTCAGGCTCGATGTACACCAAGATCTGGAAGGCGTTTCAGGAGTTCCACAAGGCGGGACTCATCGACGACCCGAAGACGCGGATGTCCGGGGCGCAGGCCGCCGGGTGCTCGCCGATTACGACGGCGTTCGAGAAAGGGACGCTGAATTTCGTCCCCCAGAAGCCGAACACCATCGCGAAGTCGCTGGCGATCGGGAACCCGGCAGACGGGTACTACGCGCTGAAGCAGATGCAGGAGACCAACGGCGGCGCCGAGATGGTCACCGACGAGGAAGTCGTCGAGGGCATCAAGCTGCTGGCCGAGACCGAGGGCATCTGGGCTGAGACCGCCGGTGGGGTGACCATCGGCTGCCTGAAGAAGATGGTCGCCTCTGGCTTCATCCGTCGCGACGAGGAGACGGTCGCGATCATCTCCGGTGGCGGTCTGAAGACGCTGGAGGCGGTCGTGGACGCGCTCGAGGAGCAGTTGCACGTGGACCCGAAGATCGAGTCGTTCGAAGCTGCACAGCGGGCGCGCCGTGGTGCGCTCGTGGGCGCGAAGGCATAAGGAGGCCGGCGATGGAAAAGCATGTCCGGCTGACATTCGGCCCGGAGTCGATCAAGCAGCCGCTGGTGTACCAGCTGGGCCATCAGTTCAAGGTGGTCACGAGTATCCGCATGGCTGACGTGGACAAGTCCGTCGGCTGGGTCGTCCTCGGCCTCGAGGGCGAAGCGGACGAGGTCGAGCGCGCGCTCGCATGGGCGCGGTCGCAGGGCGTCCGCGTGGACGACGCGACCCTGGGCGATGTGGTGGAGGGCGGCGCGTAGGCGCCGGCCGTCCCGCAATATGAGACGAACAAGAAGGAACCCGACGATGGCCGTAACCGTGAAAATCCCCACCCCGCTCCGGGGCCTGACGCTGAACCAGGACACAGCCTCCGTGGACGTCGCTGACGTGGCGGGTTGCGTGGCCGCCCTCGAGGGGTTGTTCCCCGGGATGCGCGAGCGGCTGGTGGACGAAGGCGGCGAGATCCGTCGCTTCGTGAACATCTACGTGAACGGCGAGGACGTCCGCTTCCTCTCCGGCACGGCGACCGCGTTGAAGTCAGGCGACGAGGTTTCGATCGTCCCGGCGGTCGCTGGCGGCGCGTAGCCACACCCTGCCCGAACAGGGCAAATCTGAGGTAGCCGAGGCCGTTGCACCGGATTCGCTGGTTGACTCGGCTTGCCTTGAGGCTGGTAGGGTTCTCAGGCCGAATCCCGATAGGCATCGGGAGCGGGGGAACCATCTCCTGGGGTGTATCGCGCACAGGCGCGTAGGCGACTTCCGACGCCGAACCCGTCAGCTCACCCCGTAGGCGTTCGGAGGCGCAGGCAACCGCCTTCTGCCTCCCGTCGTCCGACCGGCGCCCCGCGCGGCGCCTCGCTGCTGCATTGGCAGCGGCGGAGAGTGAAGGGAGGCGAGGCGATGATCCTCGTCACAACCAGCGGCACCGGTTCGATGGATCAGTACGCGAGCGCGCTCGCAGAGCGGTTGCCGAACATTCGGCAGTTGCCCACCTCGGTCTACGAGCGCAGCGTGCGCCGCTTCAACCGATCGTTGCTCAGCGCCGGCACGCTGAGGGCCCTGTACCTCGATGTCGAGTTCGTACGCCTGCTGCGAGGGCAGGACGACGCGATCCATTTTCCCAACCACCACCTGGCGCGGTACGGGCGATTCTTGAAGCAGCCGTACGTGGTCACGGTGCATGACCTGATCCGTTACTTCGACCTGAAGCGCCGGATGCCGCTGATCCACCGGCCGAATCTGCGCGACCGGCTCTTTCTCGGTCTCGACTACGGCGGGATCAAGAATGCTTCCGCTGTGATCGCCGTTTCACGCACGACGAAGGCTGACCTTGTCGAGCAACTGGGCATCGAGGAATCGCGGGTCCACGTTGTGTACGAAGGCGTTGACCACAACCAGTTCCGCCCGGTGGACGCACGGCCGTTCGAGTTCCCGTATCTGCTCTTCGTGGGTTCGGAGCAGCCGCGGAAGAACCTCGCGGCGCTGATCGAGGCGTTTGCTCGACTGAAACGCTCTGGCGTGTATCCCGACCTGCGACTGGTGAAAGTGGGTGCGCCTGGCGGGCGGGAGTCAGACTTTCGAGCGGCGACGGAGCGGTTGGTCGCGACATTTCAGATCGGTGATTCCGTCATCTTTGACGACCGCGTCCATCCGGAGGCACTACCCGCCTATTACGCCGGCGCGGAATGCACGGTGATGCCTTCCCTCTACGAAGGGTTTGGTTTCCCCGTGCTTGAGGCCATGGCGTGCGGGTCACCGGTAGTGGCATCCTCGGGTGGGTCGCTTCCGGAGATCGCCGGGGATGCGGCTGCGCTGGTCTCACCACGAGACCCGGAGGCGATCACGACCGCGATCAGCCGGATCCTCACTGACTCGGTGTATCGCGAAGAACTGAGGGTGCGCGGTGTGCAGCGCGCGGCGGAATTCAACTGGGATCGGGCGGCCCGGGAGACGCAGCGCGTCTACGACCGGGTCGGTCGGCTCGCTTCGTCGCCACGCCGAGCGATGCCCCTGCTGTAGTTCCCATCTCCCCCGCCCGGGCTTGCCAGAGATGTTCTTGAGTGATTTACTCAGGTATCAAGGGATTGAGATTCAGGTCGGCTGCGGGCGGGGTTCCAGATGCTGCTGAGTACGAAGGGCGACTACGGCGTGCGCGCCATGATCGACCTCGCGAAACACGCGGGGGAAGGTCCGGTGCAGCGCTCCGAGATCGCCCGACGGCGGCAGATTCCCGAGTCCTACCTCGACCACCTGCTGGCGCAGCTGCGGCGCGCCGGATTCGTCCGGAGCACCCGAGGGCCCAGCGGCGGGCACGAACTGGTGAAGCCGTCGTCCGAGATCTCGCTGTTGGGCCTGCTGGAGGCCCTCGAGGGCTCGCTGGCGCCGCTCGGGTGTCTGGAGCCGGCGGCGGGCGACGACGCGGCGGAGTCGATCTGCGGGCAGAACTGGGTGTGGCAGGAGATCTACGACCAGATGCGCACGCGGCTGGCGGCGGTCTCACTGGCCGAGCTTGTCGAGCATGAGCGCGAGCACGAGCGCCAGGCGGTCATCACCTACAACATCTAGGGGTACGGCCCGAAGCGGAGAGTGGACGTGGCGGAGCAGCAGTCCGGGCGTGACGGCGGGGAGGGCGCGTTGCAGCGCCCTTTGATCGCCGCGTCTGTACTTGATCTGGTTGGCCGGACGCCACTCGTGCGTCTGAACCGCGTGGTGCCCGCGGGCGCGGCCGAGATCCTCGGCAAATGGGAAGTCGCGAACCCGGCGGGGAGCGTGAAGGACCGGATCGCGCGCGCAATGGTCGAGGCCGCGGAGCGCGACGGGAAACTGAAGCCCGGCGCGACGTTGATCGAGCCAACGTCCGGGAACACCGGGATCGGCCTCGCGATGGTGTGCGCGACGAAGGGGTACCACCTCGTCCTGACAATGCCCGAGGACTACAGCGTGGAGCGCCGCCGTCTCCTCGAACGGCTGGGCGCGGAGCTCGTGCTCACGCCGGCGATCGAGGGGATGACAGGCGCAGTCTATGCCGCCGAGGAACTTGTGAAGCGCAAGGGCTACGTGATGCTTCAGCAGTTCGACAACCCGGCGAACCCGGAGGCACATCGCCTGACGACCGGGCCGGAGATCCTCGAAGGCACGGGCGGGCGGCTCGACGCGTTCGTCGCCGGCGTCGGGACTGGCGGTACGATCACGGGCGTCGGCGAGGTCCTGCGCGGCGCGGGCCTCAAGGTGCGGATCGTCGCAGTGGAACCGGCGCGCGCGCCGGTGTTGCAGGGCGGTCGCGCCGGTGTCCACGGCATCCAGGGCATTGGCGCATCGTTCGTGCCGGGCGTGCTCAACCGCTCTGTCTATGACGAAGTGATGAGCGTCCGCGACGAGGACGCGATGGCGATGACGCGCCGCCTGGCGCGCGAGGAGGGGATGCTACTGGGCATCTCCTCGGGCGCGAACGTCTGGGCGGCGGTCAAGGTGGCGCAGGAACTCGGGCCGGGCAAGCGCGTGGTGACGATGTTGTGCGACACAGGCGAGCGATATCTGAGCGTGCCGATCTAGGGTGGGGCGGATCCGATGGGCGTCTCCGTCTACATCCCCTCGCCGTTCCGGCGGTTGACGGCTCAGCATGATTACGTGGAGGTGGAAGGTTCCACGGTGGGGGAGGTACTCGACGCTCTGGAGCGGCAGTACCCCGGGTTCGGTGACCTGGTGTACGACCGTAACCGGAAGGTTCCGGCGCACATCAACATCTATCTGAACAACCTGGAGATCCACGACCTCGACGGTGTGGCGACGAAAGTTTCGGACGGCGACCAGGTCGCTGTGCTCCCCGCACTGGCGGGTGGGGCAGACGGAGGGACAAGATGAGCGATCAGACGGCGACCCGCTCGGAGGCGATGACCCCGGACGAGGTGATGCGGTACTCGCGGCACATCATTATGGCGCAGGTGGGACCGCAGGGTCAGCGCAAGCTGCGTGACGCAAAGGTGCTCGTCGTCGGCGCGGGCGGCCTCGGTGGCCCGGTGGCCCTCTATCTCGCACTGGCGGGTGTGTGCACGGTCGGCATCGTCGAGTTCGATACGGTCGACCTCTCGAACCTCCAGCGCCAGGTGTTGCACCAGACGCCGGACGTCGGGAAGCCGAAGTTGCAGTCGGCGAAGGAGAAGATCGCCGCGCACAACCCGCATGTGAAGGTCGTCGGCCACAATATGCCGATCACCTCCGACAACGCGATGGGGATCATCAACCAGTACGACATCGTCGTGAACGGCGCAGACAACTTCGCGACGCGCTACTTGGTGAACGACGCCTGCTACCTGGCGGGCAAGACGCTGGTGGACGGCGCGATCCTGCTGTTCGACGGGCAGGCGACGGTCTACGAGCCTGGCAAGGGCTGCTACCGCTGCCTCTACCCGGACCCCCCTCCGCCGGGACTCGTCCCCTCGTGTGCCGAGGCGGGTGTGCTGGGCGCGATCACGGGGATCGTCGGATCGATCCAGGCGACCGAGGTCTTTAAGAAGATCCTCGGCGTGGGGAACCCGCTGACCAACCGGTTGCTGCTGGTGGACGCGCTCACCATGGAGTTCCGCACCATGAAGCTCCGGCGCGACCCGAAGTGCCCGCTCTGCGGTGACACCCCGACGGTGAAGGAACTGATCGACTACGACCAGTTCTGCGGGACGCCGCCGCTGGTCATGCCTGGTGTGGCCGCAGCCGCTCACTAAGCCACATCCAGACGGGGCGCGCACGGCCTCCGAGGCCGGGGCGACCACCGTCCGGTGATGGAGGGGAATGTCGATGCCGGTGACCGTGAACGTCACCTCGGTGATCCAGAAGGTCGTGGACGGACAGCGTGAATTCGCTGCCGAAGGGGCGACGCTGGGCGCGCTCATTGAAAACATCGAGCGGGTATACCCCGGGTTTGCCGGGCAGATCATGGACGAGCAGGGGGAGATCCGCCGCTTCGTCAACGTGTACCTCAACGACGAAGACGTGCGTTACCTTGGCGGGAAGGCTACTCCGCTGAGGGATGGCGACACCGTTTCGTTCCTCCCCGCCCTCGCGGGCGGCGCGTAGGCCGCGGGGACGTCGATGTTGTACGCGGGGCTGCTTGACCTGATCGGCAACACGCCGTTGGTGGACATCTCCGCGATGTCGCCGAACCCGCGCGTCTCGATCTACGCGAAGCTGGAGGGGCAGAACCCCACTGGTTCCGTGAAGGACCGGATCGCGAAGTTCATGATCGAGGACGCCGAGCGGTCGGGCCGCCTCAAACCCGGCCAGACGATCCTGGAGCCCACCTCTGGCAACACCGGCATCGCGCTCGCGATGATCGGGCGGCTGAAGGGCCACCCGGTGAAGGTGGTTATGCCGGAAGCCGTCTCTGTGGAGCGGGTGCAGATCCTCGAAGCGTTCGGGGCCGAGATCATCTATTCGGATGGCACGTTGGGGACGAACGGCTCCGTGCAGAAGGCGCTGGAGGTGCAGGCAGAGCACCCGGACTGGTTCATGCCGTTTCAGTATGAAAACCCAGAGAACCCGCATGCGCACTACGAGACGACCGGGCCGGAGATCATCCGCGACTTGCCCGACCTCGACGCGTTCGTGGCAGGCCTCGGCACCGGTGGGACGCTCACCGGCGTCGGCCGGCGATTGAAGGAACACAACCCGGCGATCCGCGTGATCGCGGCCGCGCCGCATCCGGGCGACATGGTGCAGGGGCTTCGCGCATTGGAGGACGGCTACATCCCGCCGGTCTTCGACGACCGCGTGCTGGAAGGTCGGATCGTCGTTGACTCCGCGACCTCGTTCCGGACGACGAAGGAACTGACACAGCGCACCGGCGTGTTCGCGGGCGTCTCGGGCGGGGCGGCCGTCCGCGCGGCACAGCGCACGGCGGAGCGGATGGAGGCCGGCAAGGTCGTCTGTCTCCTGGCGGACGCCGGATGGAAGTACCTGTCGAGCGGCCTCTGGAGTCGCGAATACGACGACATCCGCGAGGACGTGGCCGAGAAGATGTGGTGGTAGTCGCCCGAGAGGCGATCCCAGTGAGGGGGATTCCCATGGTCGACAAACTGGTCACGGTGGACTGGGTGCAACAGCACAAGTCCGACCCGGACGTGCGCCTTGTCGAGGTGGACGTGGACACCGAGGCGTACAAGGACGGCCACATCGAGGGCGCGGTCGCGTGGAACTGGACGACGCAACTCCAGGATCCCGTGCGCCGCACGATCCTCGACCAGGCGGCGATGGAAGCGTTGCTCGCGAGGTCCGGGATTACGCCCACGACTCACGTGATCCTGTACGGCGACAATAACAACTGGTTCGCGGCGTATGCGCTCTGGCTGCTGGAGATGTATGGCCACACGAAGGTCTCGCTGATGGACGGCGGCCGGGTGAAGTGGCTGGGCGACCAGCGACCGATGACCACCGCGGAGTCGCGTATCCCGGCCACGGCGTATCAGGCGAAGGCCCCGGATGGCGCGATGCGCGCAAAGCGGGACGAGGTGCTTGCCGCCCTCGCGAGCAGCGCCCAGCTGGTGGACGTGCGGTCGCCCGCGGAGTTTTCCGGCGACGTGATCGCCCCTCCGGGCATGACGGAGACAGCGCAGCGTGGGGGCCACATCCCCGGCGCGAAGAACGTCCCGTGGGCGCGCGCCGTGAACGAGGACGGCACATTCCGCTCGAAGGAAGAGTTGGAGGCGCTCTACGCCGGGCAGGGCCTGAAGGCCGATGCGCCGACGATCGCCTACTGCCGCATCGGGGAGCGCTCCAGCCACACCTGGTTCGTGCTCAAGTACCTGCTGGGCTTCCAGAACGTAAAAAACTACGACGGCTCATGGACCGAGTGGGGGTCCATGGTGGACGTCCCGATCGAGCGATAGGGCCGGACGCGGGGGCTGGGAATGTCAGGATCGGCGAACGTGCTGCAGCAGGCCTTGCTGCGGCGCATGCTGGCTTCCGGAGACGGGCTCCAGCAGCCGCTGCGCTTCCAGGCCGGGGTCGTGGCGAAATACCGCGGCATCGAGGGCGCGCAGGTGATCCGGACGCGCACGGTCGGCCGGGTCGCGATCCGCGGGCGGTGGTCGCTGGACATGGGGATCGTCGATGGCGCTTCGCCTGCGGACGCCGAGGTTCAAGTGACGCTCGGCGACCTGCTCCAGCGCCTGCCAGAGGGTGAACGAGAACACTGGATCGCGCATCTCGTAGCGGAGCCGGTGAGCGCGAATTTCCTGCAGATCAAACTGTCGTCGGGCGCGTGCATCGATGACGGCGAGACAGCTGCCTGGACGTAGAGTCGATGGGCCTTCGGGCGCAGTGGCGCAGCAGCGCCTGGTCTTCGGAGCCGCCGGTGCCTCGGATCCCTCGTGCCGTCGTCGACGAGATGGTGGCCCACGCCCGCGAGGACCTGCCGGACGAGGCGTGCGGAATGGTGCACGCGAAGGACGGCGTGGCCACTGCGGTGCATCGCGTCAAGAACGACGCGGCGAGCCCTTACCGCTACGAGATGAACCCGCTTCAGATGATGCGTCTGGAGGGGCGCCGCGACCGCGAGGGTGAGACGCTTTTCGCGATCTATCATTCGCATGTGGCCTCGCCCGCTCGCCCCTCACCGACCGACGTCCGGATGGCGTTCTTCCCACCGGGCGAGCTCGACAACGAACCCGCGTATCCGGAGACGCTGTATATCCTCGTCTCGCTGGCCTCGGAACCGCCGGACGTGCGCGCGTTCTGGATCCGACGGGGCGGCGAGGTCGTCGAAGACCCGATCGAGATCACCTAGTGTTCGACTGGCTGCGGAAACCTATGGATCCCACCTCGCCTGTCGATACCGGCCGGCATCCACCCGCAATGACGATCGGGAAGGCCCGCTTCGCGTGGGGTGCGCGGACCTTCGTGATGGGCGTGGTGAACGTGACGCCCGATTCCTTTTCCGGCGACGGCATCGTCGACCCAGTCGCGGCCGCGAGGCTGGCCGAGGCGATGGTCGAGGCGGGCGCGGACATCCTCGACATCGGCGCGGAGTCGACACGTCCGGACTTCCCGCCCGTAGACGCCGACGAGGAGTGGCACCGTCTCTCCCTCGTCTTGCCGGTCGTGCGTCGTGCTGTGAAGAACACGCCGATCTCCGTCGACACGAGCAAAGCCTCAGTGGCACGCCGTGCCATCGAGGCCGGTGTGGACGCGGTAAACGACGTCACGGGATTCCTCGGCGACTCGGAGATGGCGGACGTGATCGCGCGCGCGGGCGTCCCGGCGGTCGCGATGCACAACCAGCGCGGCCGCGAGTACGGCGGCGACGTGATCGAGGACATCCGGAATGGCCTGCGCCGCTCCATCGCGGTCGCGGAGGCGGCCAGCGTGCCACGCGACCGGCTCATCCTCGACCCGGGCTTCGGTTTCGGGTGGGGGCCCGTCCAGAACTACAACATGCTCCGTCGCCTCGGCGAGTTGCGGGACCTCAACCGCCCACTGCTCATCGGGACATCGAGAAAGTCGGCGATCGGCTATGTGACCGGCGGGGCGGCGGCGCAGCGGCAGTGGGGTACGGCGGCCACGGTCGCCCTCGCCGTCGGGCAGGGCGTCGACATCGTGCGTGTGCATGACGTCGCGGAGATGGTGCAGGTGGTGCGCGTGGCGGACGCTGTTGTCCGCGGCGTGCTGCCGTAGCGCCCCATGACACCGGATCGCGCCCGACGTGTCGGTCTCGCCCTGGGCTCAAACCAGGGTGATCGAGAGGCGCAGCTGCTGGATGCGCTTTCCGCGTTGCGCGCCGGTGGTGTGGCGATCGAGGCGGTGTCCTCGCTCTACGAAACGCCGCCCTGGGGTGTCGTCGAGCAGCCGGCGTTCCTCAATGTCGCGATGGTGGGCGTGACCTCGATGGGTGCGCGTGAATTGCTGGTGCTCGCCAAGCGGATCGAGGCGGCGGCTGGCCGGGACTTCGATGCGCCACGCTGGACCGCGCGTCCGGTGGACATCGACATCGCCCTGATCGAGGGCGAGACGGTCGCCGAGCCGGATCTCATCGTGCCGCATCTGCTGCTGGCGGAACGCTCATTCGTCCTGGTCCCGCTCGCGGAAGTCGCCGGGGAGTGGAGGCACCCGCGCCTCGGCGTGTCGATTGCGACGCTGCGTGACGCGCGGCCGGTCGAGGAGCGTGCGGAGATACGACGAGTGCGCGGGCCGGAGTGGACGGCGGGTTAAGTCGCGGAGTCCGCGTCCCCGAGGAAATCGGCGGGCTCGTCCCAGTCCATGACGTTGAGTGTGAAGCCGGCCCAGAGGCCGAGCGCTGCCGCGGGCAGCAGCACGGGCGCGAGCAGCAGCGAGGTCAGGGGACGGCGGACGAGGCGGCGCAGCCACCAGACAGTGAGCAGCGCCGCGACGGCCATCAGGCCGCGCCCCATCCAGCGCGACCGTTCGACGGTCATCGGGCGAGTGGCGAGGTCGGGCAGGACGTCCATCGGGTTCGGCACTAGTGGGCCGCCGTCTCGGCCTCCATCGCCCGACGCATCTCGGGCGGGAGGAGGTTCGGGATGCCGTCGTTGATCGGATAATCGGCCGGGCAAGCGGCACAGCGGAGCGTGCCAGCCAGGATTTCCCGGCCGTCCTCGCGGGTGACGGTGAGCGTCAACGTCCCCTTGCAGACGGGGCAGGCGAGGATATCCATCAGGTCGCGTCGCATGGTGCCTCCGAGGCGGTACGGGGGAGATCGTACCTCGCGCCCGCGGCACCTACGATCATCATGAAGGCGGGGAGGCGCGGGTGGCGGTAGAGCGGATTGCGCTGCAACGCTCCTACGCCCGGCTCACGCCGGACGAGGTCGCCGTGAAGCCTGCCCGGAGCGCCCTCGTAGGGCCGCTGGTGCAACTGGCGCTGACCGCCGTCGCCACCTGGGCGATTGCGGCGTACATCAACACGTTCCCTCTCTGGGTACTGATGCTGCTCCTGATCTCGGTGGTGATCTCCGGGCCGACCGCCGTCCTGGGGGTGGTCTACAACGTGATGGGCTCGGCCTTCGTCATGGAACGCCGGAAGGGTACCTGCCGTTTCCAGCAGGGGTTCCTCGGCCTCGGACTGGGCACGCGCGACCTCGTGCCGTTCGACCGGATCGCGCGGATCGAGGTCGGGGGCGATTTCGAGACGGAACTTGGCTCGGGCGACCTGCAGGACGTGGTGCGCTGGGAGATCCGCCTGGTGAAGGACAACGGGAGGGTGCTCCCGTTCGCCTCGGTGCTGGCGGCCCGCCCCCTGGCGGATGAGGCGCTGGAGCGCGCGAACATTGTCGCCCGCGCCACGGCGGAGATGTGCGGCGCGCCCGTCGTGGAGGGCCGGCTCCCCGACTGGGCGCTGGCTGAGGAGCCTGAGGGGCAGGCTCAGGGCTAGGCTGGTGCGACAGGAGGCCGTCTATGACCACATCGCAGGCTGATCCCATCGAGACGATGGTCCGCGCGCGGACCATCGTCGTCGTGGGGGCCTCCTCGAATCCCCGGCGGGCATCCAACGATGTCGCGAAGTACCTCGTCGAAGCCGGCTATACCGTCTACCTGGTGAACCCGACCGAGACCGAGATCCTCGGCCGCCCGGTGTATGCCTCGCTGCGCGACCTGCCGGAGCCGGTCGACATCGTTGATATCTTCCGGCGGGCGGAGGACGTCCCGCCGGTCGTGGAGGATGCCATCGCCGCCGGGGCGAAATGCGTCTGGATGCAGCTCGCGATTGTGAACGAAGCGGCCGCCGCACGGGCGGCGGAGGCTGGTCTGGCGGTCGTCATGGACCGCTGCACCAAAATCGAGCACCAGCGCTGGCTGGCCGTCCGGGGGCGATAGGCGCCACGCAGCCCCTACGGCGGTGGGTGCTACACTCGCTGTCTCACGGGCCTACCGAGGGGACACAAGCACGGACGTGCAGGGGCTGCGCGAAAAGTGCGGGATCTTCGGCGTTTTCGCCCCAGGCGAAGACGTGGCTCGCCTCACATTCTTTGGCCTCCACGCGCTGCAGCACCGCGGGCAAGAGTCCGCCGGGATCGCCACGACGGACGGCCGGAAACTCAATATCTTCGCGGAGATGGGGCTCGTCGCCCAGGTGTTCGACGAGGACACGCTGGCGGGCCTGCCCGGCCACGCCGCGATCGGCCATACGAGGTACTCCACCACTGGCTCCAGCGTGCTGGGCAACGCCCAGCCGTTCCTGATCAGGGGCGCGCTGGGGGAGCTGGCCATCGCGCACAACGGGAACGTGGTCAACGCCGGCACCATGCGTGACGACCTCGAGGCTTGTGGGACGCGTTTCGAGACGACCAGCGACACCGAGGTGCTCGGGCACCTGCTGGCGGCGGCCCCGTCCAGTCACTGGCAGGACGGTTTCGCGGCCATGATGCGGCGCGCGGTGGGTGCGTACTCGCTGGTCATCCTTTCGAAAGAGGCGCTGTACGCCGTCCGGGATCCGCTGGGCATCCGTCCGCTGTGCATCGGCCGGCTGAACGGGCACGGCTGGGTGTTCGCCTCCGAGACGTGCGCCCTCGACCACCTGGGCGCGGAGTTCGTCCGCGAGGTCGCCCCGGGCGAGGTGGTGCGCGTCGACGAGCACGGGCTGACCTCCACCTTCCCGCTGGGAGACGCCGGCGACCAGGCGTTGTGCCTGTTCGAATTCATCTACTTCGCGCGGCCTGACTCGAAACTGGACGGCCAGTTGCTGCACCCGGTGAGGATGCGCATGGGCGCGCGGCTCTCCGAAGAGCATCCGGTCGATGCTGATCTGGTAATCGGTGTTCCGGACTCCGCGACCGCGGCGGCCATTGGCTACGCGGCTGCGTCCGGCATCCCATACGCCGAAGGGCTCGTAAAGAACCGGTATGTCGGACGGACGTTCATCCAACCTGACCAGCGGCTGCGCGAGCGCGGTGTGCAACTGAAGTACAACCCGCTGCGCGAGGTGATCCAGGGCAAGCGCGTGATCGTCGTGGACGACTCGATCGTGCGCGGGACCACGACGCCACGGGTGGTGAGAATGCTGCGTGACGCCGGCGCGACCGAGGTGCATATGCGCATCACGTCGCCGCCGATCACCCACCCGTGCTTCTACGGGGTGGACATGGCGACGCGTGGAGAGTTGATCGCCGCCATCATGGACACGGACGCCATCCGCGAGCATATCGGCGCCGACAGCCTCGGCTATCTGACGCTGGAGGGCACGGTGAAGGCGACGGGGTTGGACTATGGCCGGCACTGCACGGCCTGCTTCTCCGGCACCTACCCGTCCGAAGTGCCGCTCCAGTTCGACAAGTTCGCGCTGGAGTCAGAGGCCTCGCGGCCGGACCATGAGATTCCCGTGATCGCCGCCAGGCCGGCGACGATCCCGCTGACGGCCGGTAGGCCGTAGCCCCCGTCCGCACCGGCAGATACGCTTCCAGCCAGGCACTCCCCGCCTCAAAGGCCGCACGATGAGCGACCGCGATCCCCAGCCTCTCACGTACGCCGCCGCCGGCGTCGATGTCGCCGCGCGCGACGCCGGTGCACGCCGCTACGGCGAGGTCGCGCGGACCACGCACGGGCCGGAGGTGCTGAGGCTGGGCGGGGGGTTCGCGGGGCTCTTTCACCTCGGGCAGCGCATGCGCGATCCCGTGCTGGTCGGGGCGACGGACGGCGTGGGCACGAAGGTGCTGCTCCAGGCCGTCCTCGACCGCTACAAGGACGCCGGACGCGATGTCGTGACGAACAATGTGAACGACCTGATCGCGATCGGCGCGGAGCCGCTGTTCTTCCTCGACTACATCGCGACGAACGCTCTGCCGGCGGAGGCCCGTCTGCGCGTGGTCGAGGGGGTTGCTGCTGCGTGTCGCGAGCAGGGCGTCGCGCTCATTGGCGGAGAGACGGCGGATATGCCGGACATCTACCGCCCGAAGGACTTCGACCTGGCCGGGTTTGTGGTCGGTGCGGTGGAGCGCGACGGAATGATCGACGGTTCCACGATCACGCCGGGGGACGTGCTGGTCGCGCTGCCTTCCACCGGGCTGCATACCAATGGCTATTCACTCGCCCGCGAGGTCTGGGGTCTGGGTAAGGGGCTGGGTGACGATCATGACCGACGCATCCTCGGTCGGGAGGTCGAGGAGCTGCACGGGACGCTGGGGGACGCGCTCTGCGCCCTGCATCAGCCGTACTGGCCGATGCTGCGCGAGGCGTTCGCCGGCGGGTTCGTCAAGGGGATCGCCCACATCACCGGCGGCGGGATCCCGGGCAATCTGCCGCGCATCCTGTCCGAGGGCGTGGCGGGCCGCATCGACCGCTCGACGTGGGCCGTCCCGCCGCTGTTTGCATTGATCCAGCGCGACGGACGCATTGCCGACGGGGAGATGTTCCACACCTTCAACATGGGGGTCGGGATGGTCCTTGTGGTCGCCGAGGCCGACCTCGATGCCGCGCTCAGGCTGCCGGGCGCCTGGCGCCTGGGGAGCGTCGAAGCGCGTGGCACGGGTGGCGCGGTGCGAGGGCTGCCGGAACGCTGATCGCGCGTGTTTGCTGGAGATGGAGTCACCGATGACCCACCGGGCTGTCCTGGCCGTGTACGACAAGCAGGGGATCGCCGACCTCGCACGCGGGCTGAACGCTCTGGGCTGGGAGATCGTTTCGACCGGCGGCACTGCGCGCGCCGTGCGCGAGGCCGGCGTCCCGGTGATCGAGGTGGCCGAGCTGACCGCCAGTCCCGAGATGTTCGGTGGGCGTGTGAAGACGCTCCACCCGAAGGTGCATGGCGGCATCCTCTACCGGCGCGGGCTCGCGGAAGATGAGGCACAGGCTGCCGAGCACGGCATCCCGAACATCGACATGGTGGCAGGAAACCTCTACCCGTTCGTCGCCACGGTGGCGGGCAATCCGTCCTTTGAGGACGCGATCGAGCAGATCGACATCGGCGGCCCGGCGATGATCCGCGCCGCCTCCAAGAACCACCAGTGGGTGCTCCCGATCATCGACCCCGCCGACTACTCCTCGATCATCGAGGCGTTGCGCGCCGCGGGTGGCGATCCGAAAGGGATCGACCTGGCATACCGCCGCCGGCTGGCCGCGAAGGCATTCCAGCACGTCGCGCACTACGACACGGCGGTCGCGGAGTACCTGCGCGAGCCGGACGAACTGTTCCCGGCGCAGCTGACCGTGGGGATGACCCGGGTGCAGGAGATGCGCTATGGCGAGAACCCGCACCAGCAGGGCGCTTTCTACACGTTCGACTCCGTGCGCACGCCGGTCGAGGGCATCGGCGCGATGCAGCAGCACCACGGGAAGGGGATGTCCTACGTCAACTTCCTGGACGCGGACGCCGCCTTCAACGTGGTGTGCGACTTCGATGAGCCGGCGGTCGCGATCATCAAGCACACGAACCCCGCCTGCCTCGCGGCCGGGGAGGTCCCGCTCGCGCGACTGTACGAACGGGCGCTGGTCGAGGGCGACTATGTCTCGGCGTACGGCGGCATCGTGGCGGTGAACCGCGTGGTGGACATGGACCTCGCGGTGGCGTTGCGCGACGTACTATCACCCGAATCTGGCGTGCGGATGTTCTACGAGATCGTGATTGCCCCGGGTTACGACGCAGATGCGCTGGACCATCTGAAGAAGAAGTCGAAGGACCTGCGCATCATCGAGGCGCCGATCGGCGACCCGCACCGCGAGCGCCTCGAGGTGCGCGGGGTGCGCGGCGGGATGCTTGTGGAGACCGCGGACGTGTCGGTGGACACGCGGTTTGACGTGGTGAGCCAGCGGCGGCCCACCCAGAAGGAGACGGCGGACCTCCAGATCGCTTGGCGGGTCTGCAAGCATGTGAAGTCGAACGCCGTCGCCTTCGTGAAGGACGGGGTGCTGATCGGCATGGGGGCGGGGCAGCCGAACCGGGTCGGCAGCGCCGAGATCTGCAAGCAGCAGGCCGGGGAACGTGCTCGCGGAGCCGTCGCCGCGACGGACGCGCTCATCCCTTTCCCCGACACCGTGGAGGTCTGCGCGAGTGCCGGCTGCACCGTGGTGGCGCACACGGGCGGGTCGATCCGGGACGATGAGTCGGTCGCGGCGGCGGATCGTCTCGGGGTCACCTTGATCGTGACCGGCGTGCGGCACTTCCGGCATTAGTCGCGAAGTCGCCGCCGGTCGCCCTCACAGCGGCGGGCCTTAGACTCCGCCCATGGCCTCCGTCGACCTCGTCATCCCCGTCTACAACGAGGAACACGTCCTCGCGGGCAGCATCGCGCGCGTGCTTGCCTACCTCGATGGTCACCCGGAGCACCAGTGGCGGATCGTGGTGGCGGACAATGCGTCGCGCGATCGGACGCTGGAAGTGGCCCGCGAGCAGGAGGCGGCGCACCCCGGGCGGGTCGCCGTGCTCCACCTGCCCGTAAAGGGGCGGGGGATTGCGCTCCGGAACGCCTGGCTCACCTCGGACGCGGACGTGGTCGCCTACATGGACGTGGACCTGTCGACCGACCTCGGCCATTTGCAGGCGCTCATCGACCCGATCGCGGCGGGTGAGGTGGACGTGGCATACGGCTCCCGGCTGGGAAGGGGGGCGGTGACCAACCGCTCCTTCAAGCGGGAATTCATCAGCCGGGCGTACGTCTTCATCCTGAACTGGGCGCTGGGCCTGAAAGTGACTGACGCCCAGTGCGGGTTCAAGGCGCTCTCGCGGGAGGCGGCACGGGCGCTGATCCCGCTGGTCCGGGACAACAAGTGGTTCTTGGACTCGGAACTGCTCTGGGTAGCCCAGCGGAATGGATTCCGGCTCCGGGAGGTTCCGGTCCGCTGGACTGAAGATCCCGACACGCGGGTCAAAATCGTCCAGACGGCCATCGAAGACCTCCAGGGCATCTGGCGGCTTCGCCGGCACCCAGTCCCGAAAGCGTCCGGGCGGGCGCGGCGAGGGCGCTAGGGGTCAGATCACGTCTGGCTGGCGCCTCACCCTTCCCCGGAGGAACATGGCGCTCCGGGTAGGCGAGGTTCGGGTGGCCGGACTCGCGTTGACCGTATCTACGCCGCCTCGCTACATTCGCGGCGGCCCTGCAGCCTTGGCTGCGCGTGCTTCGTGACGGCTGCCGCCAATCTGGCGACGCGGCCGTGAGGTTCGGAGGTCGACATGCTGGGTGAAGGTGAAGGCCTCGAACTGATGGGCGTCTTCTTCACGTTCATGTTTGGTCTGGGCGTGATGGTCTTGCTTGGTAAGTGGTGGGAAGCGTAGTCACGCCTGGGCCCGCCTGATGGCGGGCGCCCACGGGATTGGCAGCGATCCCCGGGATGCCGGGGATGGATGGTGAGGCAGGCTGATGGCGGCGACGGAATCTCCGGAACGCCGGTCGATGGGCGACCGAGTCTATGACGCGATTTTCACGAATCGCCTCTGGCGCTCGATCTTCCGTTCCGGCTACCCGAACACCCCCCGCAACCAGATGCTCGCGGTTGCCACCAACGTCTTCCTGCACCTGCACCCGACGCGCATCCACCGGACGCACGTCAAGATCACGCACACCTTCTGCCTGGGCGGGTTGTCGTTCTTCCTGTTCCTTGGTCTGACCATTTCCGGCGTGTTGTTGATGTTCTACTACGTGCCCTCCGTAGAGCGGGCGTATGAGGACATTCTGGCGCTGGAGACGGACGTCCGGTTCGGCCAGTTGATGCGCAACATGCACCGATGGATGGCGCACGGCATGGTGCTCACGGTGCTCATGCACATGATGCGGGTCTTCTACACAGGCGCGTACAAGCCGCCCCGGGAATTCAACTGGGTCGTTGGCGTGGTGCTGCTCGTCCTGACGCTGCTGCTCTCATTCACCGGCTACCTGTTGCCGTGGGACCAGCTGGCGCTGTGGGCCATCACGGTCGGCACGAATATGGTCGGTTCCGCCCCGCTGCTGGGTGAGCCCAACCGGTTCGTCCTGGTGGGCGGATTCCAGGTGGGCCAAGCCGCGCTCATCCGGTTCTACACGCTGCATGTGATCGGCCTTCCGTTGATGGCGGCCGTGTTCATGACGGTCCACTTCTGGCGGATCCGCCGTGACGGCGGCCTGGCCCGGCCGCTGTAGTCGGGGGAGGAGCGCACGATGGCCGCTGCAAACACCCAGCCCGTCGCCGCCTCGCGTGCCGTCGAGGCGCGCAAGCGACGTCAGCGCGAGGAAGAGCTCCTCGTCTGGCCAGACCTGGTCTTCATCGAGTTCATCTCGGCGGTGCTGTTCACGGTCCTGACCGTGGCGCTTGCCGTGCTGGTGGACGCGATCTTGCTCGATCGGGCGAACCCGGCCGTGACGCCGAACCCGTCCAAGGCGCCGTGGTACTTCCTGAACCTGCAGGAGCTGTTGCTCCACATGCACCCGGCGCTCGCGGGCGTCATCGTGCCGACCGTCGCGCTCATCGCGCTCGGCGCCATCCCGTACTGGGACAACACCGCCGAGGGCCAGGGCGAATGGCTTTCCACCCCGCGGGCCTGGCTCAACACCTATGTGGGCGCGGGTGTCGGCTCGGTCGGGACGCTGCTGCTCATCCTCTTCGACGACGCGCAGCACGCGAAGATTTGGGAGAAGCTCACCGGGACGGACTGGCCGATCCCGGCCCTGCGGAACCTGCGGGCGATCCAGAACGAGATCCCGTGGCCGAAATCGTGGCTGAAGGTGCCCCTGGGCGACAAGGTGCTTCGGACTGACCTGCTGGGCCTGCCGAAGATCAGCCTGAACATCAACATCCCGGGCCTGATCGTCGAGCAGATCATCCCGTTGAGCACGATGGTCGGCCTGCCGATCCTGCTGTCGATCGTGGCGTGGAAGACGAAGATCGCGCAGACGAAGCGCGACCACATGATCCTGCAGTTCTCCGGCTTCATCGCCGTGTACGTGACGCTGACGATCATCGGCACGTATGTACGAGGCGAGGGTCTGGCGCTCGTGCCGTACACGATCTTCGCGGGAGACCACTAGGCCCGCGGGGCCGGCTGAGAGGGCACATCGATGGCGAACGAGACGGTCTCGCCCACAGACGCCTGGAAACAGGCGCTGGCCACGCGCAAGACGCAGGTGGCTGACGCGGAGTCCATCCCGGCGGCGGCGGTGACGCCGCTCGACCATGACGTGTCGCGGCGGAACTTCATCCGGGCCTCCTTCTGGGGCGGCCTCGGGGTGACGCTGCTCGGCTCCGTCGGCCTGCTGCTGGATTTTCTCTACCCGCGGAACGTGAAGGGCTTCGGCGCCCCCGTCCCGGCAGGCAACGTGAAGGACTACCCCAAGGGTGGCGAGCCGAAGGCGTTCTCCGAGGGACAGTTCTGGATCGCCAACCTTGACCCCGCGGAGGCACGGGCGGGCGGTTCGGGCGGAGCAGCTGGGCTGCTCGCGCTCTGGCGGAAGTGCCCTCACCTCGGATGCACGGTGCCTTGGCGGCAGAGCTTCGACTATGAGGGCGACAAGGGCTGGTACCGGTGCCCGTGTCACGGCTCCACCTACACGAAGTCGGGCATCCGGGTCTTCGGTCCGTCCCCGCGCTCCATGGACACGATGGCAATCACGGTGGATGGCTCCGGCAATATCACCGTGGACACCGGCAAGATCACGCCGGGTGGTCCGGACAACCCGACTCGCGCCGTCAAGGCGCCGGGATTGCCGGCATAGCCCGGGCGACGGACACGCGGCTGAGCAGGTCGAGACGCGCGACGGAATGGTGAACGCATGAACACAAGCAAGCAGTTCAATGTGATGATCGGGCTGCTGTTCGTCGCCTTCCTTGCGTTCGGCGCCTACATCGCCAACGAGAACAACCGCGCCGAGGCGGCACGCGAGGCGCAGGAAGACCTGAAGGCGCACCGTGGGGCGACGCTCTACGTGAACAACTGCCGCACCTGCCATGGCATGGAGGGCAAGGGCACCGAGGAGGGCGCCATCGCGCCGGCGATCAACCGCACCTCGTTCCGCGTCGTGGCGAAGGGCGACAAGCAGTACGTCGAGACGCCGGAAGGCGAGGCGACGACGCTCAAGAACTTCCTCTTCAACACGATCGCCTGTGGCCGCACGAACACCGCGATGCCGACCTGGTCGGAAAAGCATGGCGGTCCGTTGTCCGACACGCAGATCAACTACCTGGTCCTGCTGATGACGCAGGGCCGCTGGGATCTCGTGACCGAGATCGGGCATGAGCACGACGCGCGGCTGACGGACGCGGAGCGCGCGGCAATCCTGGTGAAGGACCCGGCGGCGCTGTCGTTGACGGCGAAGAACTGCGGCCAGTTCAACCCGCTCTCCGCCAAGGAGTTCTACGAGCGCGACGCGCTCAAGCCGCTCGGCGCTGCTGGCGCGGGTGCGCAGGCGACCGCCGCGCCGAAGGGTGCCCCGTCCGGGCCGTCGGTGCAGGGCGTCGCCGTCGGGGACTTCTACCAGAAGACCTGCGCGACCTGTCACGGCAACAAGCGCCAGGGCATCGTGGGCCCGGCGCTGACGCCGGCGAAGCTGACGAACACGGACGACTTCTACTTCAATGTGATCAAGAACGGCCGCTCGGGCACGGCGATGTCGGCTTGGGGTGCGGCCGGTCTGAAAGACGACGACATCAAGGCGCTCGTCACGTTCATCAAGACCGTAGAGCCGTAGGCCTCACGGCCTGCGCGACGTAGCCAGCACATTCGCCGGGCGCGAGAGTTCGAGGGGGATCGAATGCCTGCTGTGACCGGGAAGCGCTACAAGTGCCGCGAATGCGGTGCCGAGTTCATCGTCACCAAGGGTTCCAACGACGCGGAACTGCGCTGCGGCGAAAAGCCGCTCGAGCAGCTGTAGGAGGTTCGCTATGGCTGTCGCACTCGGCAAGCGTTACAAAGATGAGACCACCGGCGTTGAGGTGCTCTGCATCAAGCCCGGTGACAAGCCGGCCGACGTCAACCTGAACGTCAACGGTCGCGGCATGGAAGAGCTCCAGCCGAAGGTGCTCCCCTCGGCCGACTAGGACTGATTACGGAAGTGAAGACGGCCGCCCACGGCGGCCGTCTTTTTGCCTGTCTGGCCTCCGGTTTGACGCTGTCAGACCGCTGTCCGTACGATGGCCAATGCGCGTCGAATCTGGCTGCGCGCCCGGCGGGTTACCTCGCAGGCTGAGAGCAACGGATGCGGAGCCCGGCGAGATGCTGGGCCGGGGGTGGTACGAGTGACGGACATCACGGTAGGCGACTCGGAATCGTTGGAGGCCGCGCTGCGCCGCTTCAACAAGCGCGTTCAGGCGGACGGCATCCTGACCGACGCCCGCCGGCACGAGTACTACGAGAAGCCGTCCGAGCGTCGCAAGAAGAAGGAAGCGGCCCGCCGTCGCAAGCTGCGCAAGGCGGCCTCCCGCACCGGCGCGCGTCGCGACTACTAGTCGCGGGCCGGCGGACGCCGGGCGCTCGCACGAATCGGACCCCGGCACAGCCGGGGTTCGCTGTCTCCGGGGTGGATCCCGCGGGACGCCGAGGAGGAACGATGGCCACCACCGAATCGATCCGCGAGGCGATGACCGCAGCCTGGAAGGCGGGGGACACCGTACGCCGCGATGCGCTCCGTCTGATGATCGCGAGCATGGAGAATGCCCGCATCGAACTCGGGCGGCTTCTGGAGGAGGCGGACGTCACGCGCGTCCTCCAGAAGGAGGCGAAGCAGCGCCGGGACTCCATCACGGAGTACGCGAAGGCGAAGCGACAGGACCTGGTCGACAAGGAGCAGGCTGAACTCGACGTGATCGTGCAATTCCTTCCGCAGCAGATGTCCGATGAAGAACTGCGCGCCATCGTCCGTTCCGTGATCGAAGAGGCAGGCGCGACGAGCGTGAACGACCTGGGCAAGGTGATGCGTCCCCTGATGGCCCGCCTCGCCGGCCGTGCGGACGGCGCTGCCGCGAACGCGGTCGCGCGCGAAATCCTCCAGGGTTAGCCGGGGCCCAGCGGAGCGTCCGATGGCCTCACGCGCTCCCCGTCCCGCCCCCGCGCGGCCCATGCGCCGCCGATCATGGTGGTTTGGCGTGGTGGTGGCGCTGCTGCTCGCGGCCGCGCTCTTCCCGGTCTACCCCGGCGTCCGTCCGCTGCGCGAGGGCACCATCGTCGCGCGGGCGATCCCGGCACCGCGTGACCTCTCCTACGAGTCCGAGGTGCGCACCCGTGCCGTCCGGAAGCAGGCGGCTGACGCGGTCCCGGAGGTCGTGGTCCTCGACACCACGGTGCGGGACCGGCAGCTCGCCGACCTTGAGCGTGCGCTGCGCGAAGTTGACCGGTTGAGACGCGACGCCGGGCTCTCGGCCTCCGCGAAGGAGAGCGCGCTCCGCGCGATCCCGGGCACAACGATCTCACAGGAGGGCGCGACGGCGCTGGCCGCACTCTCACCCGAGCGCTGGGAGGCCCTGACCACCGAACTCCGCGCCGTCCTTGGCCGCACGCTGGTCGGCGCGGTCGCGGCGCATGAAGTGGAGCAGGCGAAGACGCGTGCGGCCGGGTTCTTCAGCCCGTCGTTGTCGGAGGCGGAACGGGTCGCCGCGCGCGAACTGCTGTCGCCGCTGATCATCACAACGCTGAAAGTGGATGCCGCACGCACGGAAGCGCAGCGGAAGCAGGCGCGAGACAACACCCCGCCGGTCGTCGTCTCCTTCACTCGCGGCCAGCCCGTGGTGGACGCCGGCGACCTGGTCGACGCCGCCGCGATCGAGGCCCTCGACCGGCTCGGGGTCAACGATGGCGCGCTGCGGTGGCCCGTGGTGGCCGCCGCCGTCGTCGCCGCGATGGTGTCCGGCACGGCCTGCGCGGTCGTGGCGGCGGGCATCCCGAGTCTCGCCGGGGCGCGACGCCGGTTGCTGTTCGCCCTGCTGCTCGCCGCCGCCGTGTTCGCCGCGAAGTCCGCCGCTCCGTTCCTGCTCCCAGACGACCAGCGCCGATTCCTTGTCCTGGCGCTGCCGCTGTGCGCCGCCCCCGTCGCGGTGACGTTGCTGCTCGACGCCGGGGCAGGACTGTTGCTCGCGGCACTGCTCGGAGCGTTGACCGCCTTCGCCGGTGTGGCCGCCCCCGGCGCCACGCTCGGCGAGGCGAACGCCCTCGAGGTTGCGCAGTTCGCGGCGGCGGTGGCGGTCGGTTCGCTCGCGGCGGCCGGTGTCGCCACGCGCAGCGATCGCGGTCAGCGCATCTTCTTCGCCGGCCTCGCGGCTGCGGTGGGGTCGGGCGTGACGGCCGGCTCGTTGCTGCTGCTGGATCCGGACCGGCGGCTGGAGGACCTCCCCTGGCTGGTCGGGGCCAGCATGGCGGGCGGTCTCTGGACGGCTGTGCTGGCCGCGCTCGCGTTCACACTCCTCGGCAGGATGTTCGGCATCGTCACGCGCGTCCAGCTGATGGAACTCGGCCAGTTGAGCCACCCGCTGCTCCGCCGCCTGCAGGATGAGGCGCCCGGCACGTTCCAGCACGCGATGCTCGTGGGGAACCTCGCCGAGCGCGCGGCGGACCGGATCGGCGCGGACGCCCTCCTCGTGCGCGTGGGGGCGTATTACCACGACGTCGGGAAGCTCTACTCCCCGGCCTTCTTCGTGGAGAACTTCGGCGACGACCCGAGCCCGCACGAGCGCATCGACCCGATGCAGTCCAACCGCGTGATCCAGCAGCATGTCACCCAGGGCGTCGAACTCGCTCGCAAGGAGCGGCTCCCGGAAGCGGTGGTGCGGTTCATCCCGGAACACCACGGCACACGGCTGGTCGCCTACTTCTACCGGCGCGCCGCCGAGGTGCGCCCGGACGTTTCGCCCGACCTCTTCCGCTATCCCGGCCCGAAGCCGCAGACCCGCGAGACTGCCCTCGTGATGATCGCCGACGCGTGCGAAGCGACCGTCCGTTCGATGGCCGACCGCTCCACCGAGCGCATCCGCGAGGCCGTGGAGCGGACGGTCCGCGAGTGCATCGAGGAGGGGCAGCTGGACGAGTGCCCGATCTCGCTGCGCGACCTGCGGGTGGTCGCCGACACCTACACCGCCACCCTGAACGCCGTCTTCCACCCGCGTGTCGAGTACCCCGAGCCGACCCGCCGCGAACTGGCCGCCCGCGGGGCCACCCTGCCGGTCCCTCAGCGTCCCGAGACGCCACGGGAGGTCATCGTGGCCGACCTTCCAATTCCGCCGCGCCCCGCGATCTCCGAGGACGACACGCGCTAACGGCGGCCTTCCGTATACTGGGCCGGTCTCCCCTCGACCGTCTTGCCCGAGGTGCCGCCGATGCGTGCCGCCGTCCTCGTCTTTCCCGGCACCTGGAGCGACAACGACTGCGTGTGGGCGCTCTCGCAGGTGGGGATCGAGTCGCGCAAGGTCTGGCACCGCGAGACGCACCTCGAGCCGGACGAACTCGTCGTGCTGCCGGGCGGCTTCTCCTACGGCGACTACCTGCGGACGGGCGCCATCGCGCGGTTTGCGCCGATCATGGAGTCGGTGCAGTGCCACGCCGAGGCTGGCGGGCTGGTGATCGGCATCTGCAACGGCTTCCAGATCCTCTGCGAGGCGCACCTGCTGCCGGGCGCGCTGGTACGGAACGAGTCATTGCAGTTCCGCTGCACGGACACCTACTGCGTCCCCGTGAACACCACCTCGCCGTTTACGCGCGGCCTCGACGCCTCGCGCGGCTACCTCTTCCCGATCTCGCACGGCGAGGGCCGCTACGTCGCCGACGAGCCGACGCTCCGCATGCTCGAGGACACCGACCGCGTCGCCTTCCGCTACGGCACCGCCGACGGCCGCGTGACCGCCGAGGCGAACCCGAACGGCTCGATGAAAAACATCGCCGGCATCCTGAACGAACGGGGCAACGTCCTCGGCATGATGCCTCACCCCGAGCGTTCCTGTGAGCCCCTGCTGGGCAACGATGACGGCAACGCCATCTGGCGCTCCGTCCTCGCGTCGGTCGGCGTCCGGACCTAGATTCTATTCGCGTCGTCGGCCTGGCCTCGTGATATAAGCAGCGGGAGTGGCCCCGCGCCGGCCCCGCATGCGTCGCTCGCGCGGACATTCAGACAGGAGTGTCGCGATGTCCTCGATGCCTGCGGTCCCCGGGGAATACCCGGTCAGGTTCAGCGTCGATTACCCCGAGCGGCGCGACCGGCTGTCCGTCCTGCTGCGCCCGCTCCTCATCATCCCGATCGTGGTGCTGTATGCGCTGCTTGCCGGCGACCTGGTCGCGCCGATCGCGCTGATGCTGCTCTTCCGGCGGAAGTACCAGCGCTGGTGGTTCGAGTGGAACCGGGAGCTCTCGCGGTTCGGTGCGCGCGTCGGGGCGTACGCCCTCCTGCTCCGCGATGAGTACCCGTCGACCGACGAGGAGCAGTCGGTGCACCTGGCGATCGACGAGCCGGACGCCGCGCAACTCAACCGCTGGTTGCCGCTCGTGAAGTGGCTGCTGGCGATCCCGCACTACCTGATCCTGGTGGTGCTCGTGCTCTCGGTCGTTGTCACCACCTTCATCGCATGGGTCGCGATCCTCGTGACCGGACAGTACCCGCGAGGCCTCTTCGAGTACGCGGTGGGCGTCGGGCGATGGTGCAATCGCGTCGGCGGCTACGCATTCCTGCTGGTGACCGACCGCTACCCGCCGTTCTCGCTGAAGTAGCCCTCGGAAACGACCTCGGGGGCCTGGGGCGCGTGTGGGACGGCGGGGGACGAAGCCCCGTGCGGTGGGGCAGGACACTCGCCTGCTCGCTCCCCCCTCACCGTCCTCGCTGGTACCCTCGGTGCATCTCCCCGCGCGTGGCATCGAGGTAGCGCATGCCGGTCGACGACCGCGCCCTGCAGCAGGTGGCGATGAGCCGTGAGGAATACCGGCGGCTGGTCGAGATGCTCGACCGCGAACCGACTGAGGTCGAGCTCGGGATGACGGGCGCGCTCTGGTCGGAGCACTGCGGCTACAAGCATTCGCGGCCGCTCTTCCACTACTTCCCCACCACCGGTCCGTTCGTCCTCACCAAGGTGGGTGAGGAGAACGCCGGCGCGATCGACCTCGGCGACGGCTGGGTGTGCGTCTTCAAAATGGAGTCGCACAACCACCCGAGCGCCCTCGAGCCGTACGAAGGCGCGGCCACCGGCGTCGGCGGCATCCTGCGCGACATCTTCGCGATGGGGATGCGACCAGTCGCGCTGCTCGACTCGCTCCGCTTCGGGCCGCTGACCGACCGCAACAACCGCCGGCTCTTCCGCGGCGTGGTCGCGGGCATCGGCGGCTACGGGAACTGCGTCGGCGTCCCCACGGTGGGCGGCGAGGTGCAGATGGACGCCTCCTACAGCGGGAACCCGCTGGTGAACGCGATGGCGATCGGCATCGGGCGGCGCGAACACCTGCTGTCCGCGGCGGCGAGGGGTATCGGTAACCCGCTCGTCCTTGTGGGCGCGGACACCGGCCGCGACGGCATCCACGGCGCGACCTTCGCCTCCGTCGAACTCTCCGAGGGCTCCGACGAGCACCGTCCCGCCGTCCAGGTGGGCAACCCCTTCATGGAGAAGCTGCTGATGGAGGCGTGCTGCGAGCTGGCCGAGCAGCACGGCGACTGGATCGAGGGGTTGCAGGACCTCGGCGCGGCCGGGCTCACCTCGTCGAGCGTGGAGGCGGCGAACCGCGCGGGCACCGGGATCGAAATCGACATCTCGCTGGTGCCGCGGCGCGCGCAGGGGATGAACGCGTACGAGGTGATGCTGTCGGAGTCGCAGGAGCGGATGCTCGTGATCCCGAAGGCGGAGCACCTCGACGACGTGCTGGCGCACTTCCGCCACTGGGAACTGCACGCCGACGTCGTGGGCCACGTCACCGACGACCAGATGGCGACGATCCGCGACGGCGCGACCGTGGTCGCGCGGATGCCGGTCGGGATCTTCGGTGACCCGCCGCAGTACCCCCCCGCGGGCCAGCGCCCGGCGAGCCTCGACCGTCTCCAGGCCGTCGACCCCGGCGCGCAGCCCGATGTCGTCGACCCGTCGGCGACCCTTCTGCGTCTGCTCGGCTCGGAGAACCTCGCGAGCCGCCGCTGGATCTACCGGCAGTACGACCACATGGTGCAGAACAACACGATCATCCGCCCGGGCGGTGACGCCGCCGTGATCCGCGTGCGCGGCACCTCGAAGGGGGTCGCCGCCTCGACTGACTGCAACGGCCGGTTCCTCGCCCTCGACCCGCGGACCGGCGCCGCGATGGCCGTCGCGGAGGCCGCGCGGAACGTCGTGGCGACGGGCGCGACCCCGGCGGCGCTCACGGACTGCCTGAACTTCGGCAACCCGGAGAAGCCGGACGTCGCCTACCAGCTGGAGGAGGCGATCATCGGCCTCTCCGAGGCGGCGCGCGTGCTGAACACCCCGGTGATCTCCGGTAACGCCTCGCTCTACAACGAGACGCCGGGTGGCGCTATCATCCCGACCCCCGGGATCGGCATGGTGGGCGTTATCCAGGACATCGAGGGCTGCCTCACCATCGCTCCGTGCGAGGGTGACCTGCTTCTGCTGATCGGCGCGGCGGTCGAACAGCCCGCCTCGAGGCTCGCCGGCTCCGAATACCAGCATGTCGTCCACGAAACCCTCGGCGGCCTGCCGTCGATCGACCTCGACCTCGAGGCGCGCGTCCAGCGTCTCGTCCTCGACGCCCATGCCCGGGGCCTCCTCTCCGCCGCCCACGACCTCGCCGACGGCGGCCTGGCGGTCGCGGTCGCGGAGATGTGCATCGCCGCTGGCCGGGGCATCGCCGCGGCGGGGGTTGAAGTGGGCCCCCGCCTCGACGCCGCCCTGTTCGGCGAGGCGCCCTCGCGCTTCCTCGTGGCCGTGCGCGACACGGCGGCGGCCGCGTCCGTCGTGGACCTGGCATCGCTTGCGGCCGTGCCGGTCGTCGACCTGGGCCACATCCGGGGCGACACGATCGCCCTCGGGCCGATCGCGGTGTCCGTCGCCGCGGCGAGCGGCGAGTGGGAGACCGGGCTCGAACGTGCGCTGGCGGAGGGGTAGCCGTGGAGCAGCGGTTGACGGTGGTAACGCTCGGGGTCGCCGACCTCCATGGCTCCGCACGCTGCTACGAAGGGGCTCTCGGGTGCGACGATCGCCGCAGAGCCAGGAGGGCGTGATCTTCTTCTCGCTTGGCGGCTGGGTGCCAGCCTGTTCGGGCGCGAGGACCTCGCCGCGGACGCGCACGTCAGCGCTGACGGCTCGGGCTTCGCGGGGATCGCCCTCGCGCACAACGTCGGAAGCCCCGAGGAGGTGGACGCCGTGCTCGCGTAGGCCTCCCAGCACGGCGGGCGCGTCGTGAAGGCGGTTGAGCAGGCGTTCTGGGGCGGGTACAGCGGCTACTTCGTCGACCCGGACGGCCAACTGTTTGAAGTGGCGCAGAACCCGTTCTGGCCGCTCGACGAGCGTGGACAAGTGGAGATCGGATGAGCCAGGACGAAGACCGTATCGCGCTGCTGCGGCGGCTGTACGAGGCGTTCAACCGCCGCGACATCGACGCGGTCATCCCGATGCTCACGCCGGACGTCGACTGGCCGAACATGATGGAGCGCACCCGTGCCGTCGGCCACGACGAAGTGCGCGCCTACTGGGAGTACCAGTTCACGCAGGTCAGCCCGAACGTGGAGCCGGTCGCCTTCGAGATCGACGAGGACCGCGTCCTCGTCGCCGTCCACCAGGTCATCCGCGCCCTCGACGGCAGCATCCGCAGCAACACGCATATCGCCCACGCCTACGCCTTCGAAGGCCCGCTCATCGCCTCGATGCACGTCTACGCGAACATGGACGACGCCTGGGCCGGCGAGGACTGACCGCGCGTCTCGGTTCGTGAGGGACGTGCGAGGCGGGCAGTCTCGCCCCGCCCGCTGCGCGGGTCGTCATGGCGTCATCCTCGTCCGCGTCTCCCTCGGTAGTCGGACAGAGCAAACAGAACATCCGTTTGACATGATACGTACACCCGTTCTAATCTTCTGAGGAGTTGCCGCCTTCGGGTGGGTGGCGAGCGGGTCCCGGTAGCCTTTGTGAGGGTGAGTCGGGTAGTCTGATTGGTCTGCGGCTGGGTTATGAGCGGCTGTCCACGCTTTGGCGCAGGCATCCACCCGTAATCCGTCGTCCATCGAACAGACTGTTCGATATCGCTTTGACAAGTAACCCGTTGGGTCCGTCGCGCTGCCTCATGATGACGGCAGTCCCGGCTCCGACACGCCGAGAGGGTCATCCGACGTGAAGGTTGTGTTCCTGGAGACCGTTGAGGGTTCGGGTTCTATGGGCGAGGTGCGAACCGTAGCCCCTGGGTACGCCCGAAATTACCTGTTGCCGCGCGGCTTGGCCGCACCGGAAACGCCGACTGTCCTCGCCCGTGCCGAAAGGCTGCGGGAGATCGAGGAGAGCCGGCAGCGGTCACAGGATGAGCGGGCTCGCGCGCTTGTCGGCAAGCTCGAGGGCAAACCGCTCGTCATGGCTGTACGCGTCGGTGAGCAGGGACGTCTGTACGGTTCTGTCACAAACGTTGACATCGCCCAGAAGGCTGGGGAGATCCTGGGCGAAGAACTGGACAGGCGTCGCATCCTGCTGCCTGAGGTGATTCGGAAGGTGGGGGTCTACACCGTGCCCGTCCGGCTGTCGCGTAGCGTCGTGCCGGATGTGCAGGTGGTCGTGGTGGACGTGGACGCGCCGGAAGGCGTGGACGCGGCCGTTGTGGAGCTGCTGAAGCCAGAAATGGAAGAGGCACCCGCCCCGACGCAGGCCTTCGCCGTCTCAGTGGCGCAAGCCACCGAGGACGAAGCCACCGATGGCGAGTCGGAGCCGGGCACTCCTTCCGCCTGACGCGCTCGCCTGTAGGCAGGCGCTTCGCGGAGGAACATGACGGGGGTCGACGCGGGTCGGCCCCTCGCCATCTCTGCCGCACTCCCCCACTGAGCCGAGGCCTGGCGTGGTACTCGATGGACGCCCCGCCTCACTCCGCCCGGACCCGCGTCCGCGCCCCGCGCCCACGGGATTGCCACCGCACGACATCGCCGCCGAAGAGGCCGTGATCGCCGCGCTGCTGCTGGACGACGACGCCTACCCACGCGTCCTCCCGATCGTCCAGCCCGAGGACTTCTTCCGCGAGCAGAACGGCTGGGTGTACGAGGCCTGCCTCGCGCTCGCCGAGCGCAACGAGCCGATCACGATCCCCACCGTCGCGCACGAACTCGACCGGAACTCGCGCCTTGACGCCTCGGGCGGCGAGCAGTACCTCGCGGAGATCGCGGGCAAGTACTTCACCGCCGTCGGGGTCGAGGCCCACGCGCGGATCGTCGCGCGGGACGCGCTCTACCGCCGGCTCATCCAGGCGGCGGGGCAGATCGCGCAGATGGCGTACGAGGGCGGCCCGGACGTACATCGCGTCCTCAGCCACGCCGAGACCACGCTGCTCAACCTTCGCACCGCCGAGGCCGCCGGCGACTTCCGGCGTCTGCGCGACCTCCTCGACGAATTCCTTGAGGCCCCCGCCGAAGAGGAAGACGGCGAACTCTCCGGCGCGGTGCGCACCGGCTTCATGGACCTGGACGAGCAGTTGTCTGGCGGCTACAAGCGCGGCGACCTCGTGATCCTCGCGGCGCGCCCCGGCATCGGGAAGACGTCGCTGCTGCTGAACTTCGGGCGGAACGCCGCGATCGGCCAGCACGGCACCGTCGCGGTCTACTCCCTTGAGATGAGCGGCGAGCAACTGGCGATGCGCATGCTCTCCTCCGAGTCCGACGTGGAGATGGCCCGCCTTCGCCTCGGTCGGCACACCGAGGCGGAGGAGCAACAGGTGATGCGCGCCCATGGCCGCCTCGCCACCGCCTCGATCTACATCGACGACTCTGCGGTGCTGACCGTGCCGGAGATCCGCGCGAAGGCGCGGCGGCTTCAGGCGGAGCACGGGCTGGACCTCGTGCTCATCGACTACCTGCAGCTGCTGCACGGCGGCCGCGCGGACACCCGCGCGAACGAGGTCAGCCAGATCACGCGGGCGCTGAAGGAGATGGCGCGCGAACTGAACGTGCCGGTCGTCGCGGCGGCGCAGCTGTCTCGCGCCGTGGAATCGCGGACGCCGCACATCCCGATGCTCTCCGACCTCCGGGAGTCCGGTTCGATCGAGCAGGACGCCGACGTGGTGATGTTCATCTACCGCGAGGACCAGTACGTGAAGCCCGAGGACTGGCAGGCGCAGCACCCGGGTGAACCCGGCGGCGCGCACCCCACCGGCCTCGCCCAGATCATCGTGGCCAAGCACCGCAACGGCCCGACCGGCACCATCACCACGCGCTGGGTCGCGCGCACCGCGAAGTTCGAGGACCTCCTCCTGCGCCCCGAGCCCGGCGGCGGTGCCCTCGGCCGGGGCGGCTTCGACGGGTTCTAGGCGACACCGATGACCGCCGCGCCTCGTCAGGATGCCCAGCGGGATGCGCCGGACGACGCATTCGAGGGGTTCCGCGCGGGCGCGCGTGCGACCGCGATCCCGTCGCAGTTCTTCACCGAGGTGCTCCCCTCGATCGAGAACGTCGAGGAGCTGCGGGTGACGCTGTATGCGCTGTACGCGATCACACGGCCGGGGACCCCGCCGGTGATCCGCGCGAGCGCGATCGCGTCGGAGGAGCCGATGGCGCGTGCGTTCGCGCACCACGGTGAGGCGAAGGCGGTCCGGGCCGCCCTCGACGCGGCGGTGGCGCGCGGCGTGTTGCGCTCGCTGGCCCTCGAGGATGGCGACGCGCTCGTCGTGGTGAACACGGAGGCGGGCCGGCGGCTGCTCGACCGGGTGGCGAGCGGCGC
>VGPD01000016.1 GCA_016875635.1 Chloroflexota bacterium | reverse complement strand
CGTTCGTGGCAGACGTCCCGACCGCCCATGTGCGACTGTTCCGGGTGCTATCGACAGCCGAGCAGGCCCAGGGCGTCAGGCCGGTTTCACCGCCGCGGTGACGATGCCCGTCACCCTCAGTGCAGGAGCGCCTCGCAGTACCATCGAAGTGCGCCCTACGGCCCGACGATGGAGGAGCTGGTGCTGACTCGCTTCAACACCTTGCCCCCGGGGATCCGTCAGTTCGTCGGATACCTTGCCATCGGGGGCCTCACCACGTCGCTCAACCTCGCCCTGTTTGGCGCGATGGTGTCCACGTTCGGCTGGCGGAGCGGAGTCGCTGCGACGTCCGCCTCCACCACGGCATACGTCGTGAACTCGGTGCTCGCCTATGTATTGAACTCACGCGTGGCGTTCCGTGGACAACACGTCGGGGACTCGAGGGGGACAGTGACGCGGTTCGCTGTGACCTTCGCCTCCAGCGCCGGCGTCTCCGCCCTCGTATTCTTGATCGTGCACACGGTCGCCGGAGACTCGTCGAGGGCGCTTGCGACCGCCCAGGGGGCGAGCATCGCCACCGTGATTATCTGGAATTTCACGTTGCTCCGGCTGTGGGTATTCGTGCCGGAACAGACAGGAGCCACCGCCCATGCTCGGTAGACGAGTCACAGAAACCGGGGAACGGGTGGCAGCGCTCACGGGTTGGGGACGCGCCGGGGCCTCCGTGGCGCACGTCATCCGCCCCGCGGAGGTGCCAGCCGTGACCGCCGCCCTGGCCGGCGCCGGCCTGCGTGGCGCAACCGCCCGAGGGCTGGGCCGGTCCTACGGCGACGCCGCTCAGAATGGCGGGGGGCTGGTGCTCGACACGACCTCCATCGATTACGTCGGGCCGGTCCGACGCGCAGGGGCGGATCGTCGCCGGCGGCGGCGCCAGCCTGTCTGCCTTGATCGCGCCGGCGATCGCGGCCGGATGGTTCCTCCCTGTCACGCCCGGCACGCGCCACGTGACCGTCGGCGGTGCGATCGCGTCGGATGTCCACGGCAAGAACCACCACCGGGACGGCACGATCACCCAGCATGTGGAATCGATCACGCTGCTCTTCCCGTCCGGCGAGACACGCGCGGTCACACCCGAATCGGACGCGGAGCTCTTCTGGGCGACGGCCGGGGGTATGGGACTCACCGGCATCATCCTGGAAGCCCGGATCCGCCTGACACCGGCACCCACGCGGTTCATCACCGTGGACACATACCGCACTCGCAACCTCGATCAGACGATGTCGCTGATGACGGAATATGACGTGCGCACGCGTTACTCGGTCTCCTGGATCGACCTCGTGACCACCGGGGCACAACTGGGGCGCGGTGTGCTGACATGCGGGGACCATGCGCCGCTCGACGCACTCACGCCAGGCACCCGCGACGATGCGCGGCAGTGGAAGCCTCGGCCGGCGCCTCCCGTGCCGCCGGTCTTCCCCTCACAGGTGGTCAACCGGTTGACCTCTCGTCTGTTCAACGAGGCATGGTTCCGGAAGGCTCCCGCCGAGCGCCTCGGTGAGTTGATGCCGCTCGAGACGTTCTTCTACCCGCTGGACATTGTGGACCGGTGGAACCGGGTCTACGGGCCACGCGGGTTCGTGCAATGGCAGTGTGTCCTTCCCTTCGGTGAGGAGGCGCGTCTGCGCCGCATCGTGGAGGCGTTCGTCGCCGGGCCTGTCCCGGCGGCGCTGGCCGTGCTCAAGCGCTTCGGCGCCGCGAATCCTGGCCCGCTCTCGTTCCCGCTGCCCGGCTGGACGCTGGCCGTCGACCTACCCGCCGCACGAGGCGACACGCTCGCGGCCTTCCTCGATGGCCTCGACCGGGGGGTCGTAGAGGGCGGTGGGCGCATCTACCTGTCGAAGGACGCACGCATGCGCCCGGAATGGCTCGACGTGATGTATCCGCGCCTCGACGAGTGGCGTGCGGTGCAATCACGAGTCGACCCATCCGGACGACTGACCTCTGACCTCGACCGACGCTTAGGGATCACCGCGCACGCGTCCGCACGGGTGCACGGCCACGGGACGCGCACGACAGGAGATGCTGGATGACCGATGCTCTGGGCCGTGTCCGTTCGGCGCTGGTGCTCGGCGGGGGATCCGAGATCGCGCTGGCCACCCTCGACCGCCTCGCCATCCGCGGGCTGCGCCGCGCCGTCCTGCTGGGCCGGCGGCCCGAGGTCATGCGGGAAGCCGCTCGCGAGCTGGCGTCGAATGACGTCGAGGTGATCACGCTTCCCTTCGACGCGGATGCAGTCGACACCCACCAGGCAGTGATCGCGGATGCGTTCGCCCGGTACGGCGACTTCGACCTCGTCCTCATGACGTTCGGTACGCTCGGCGATCAGGCGACATTCGAGTCCGACCCCGCCGCCGCCGGACACGCCGCGATTACGAACTACGCGGGCGCCGTCTCCAGCGGGATGGCGGCCGGCGTCTCGCTGCGAGCCCAGGGGCACGGCTCGCTGGTGGTGCTCTCCTCGGTCGCCGGACAACGGCCCCGGCGTGATAATTATGTCTACGGTTCAGCGAAGGCCGGGCTGGATGCCTTCGCGCGCGGTCTCGGCGAGGCGCTCCATGGGACCGGTGCGCATGTCATGGTGGTGCGTCCCGGTTTCGTCCGCACCAAGATGACGGCCGGGATGAAGCCCCGCGTGTTCGCGCAAACCGCTGACCAGGTCGCCGCCAGTATCGTCAAGGGCCTGGACGGCGGTGCATCCGTCGTCTGGGCGCCTGCCCCACTCCGCCTGATGTTCATGGTGCTGAACATCCTCCCGCAGTCCATCTTCCGACGGCTGAAGGCGTAGTCCCGCTCGAAGGAGGTGGACGTGGCGCACCCGCTCGTCATCTCGCATCGGACCAACATGGGCACGATGCCGGAAAACACCCTCACCGGGATCGACGCGGCACTGGCCGACGGGGTGGACGGCGTGGAGGTCGACGTACGCGCGACGCGTGACGGGCGGGTGGTGCTCCTCCATGACGCCACGCTGGACCGCACGGCCGGCGACCCGCGCGTCCTCGTCGATGTGCGTGCCGAGGAGCTGGCGCTGGTGCGGACACGCCCCATCCACGGAGTCGGGCCGCAGCCCGTGCCTTCCCTCGCGGAAGCCCTCGACCACGTCGGCGGGCGTGCCATCCTGGTCATCGAGGTCAAACAGCGAGGCATCCACGAGGCGGTGGCGGCTGAGGTACGCGCAGCGGCGGCGGCGGTGTGGTGTTGGGTCTGGGCGTTCGACCCGGAGGTCGGAATCGCCTGTCGCGCGGCGCTTCCGGAGGTCCCGGTGGGGCTGAACCTCGCCCGGGGATCTCTGGAGCGGTACGGCTACGCGAGCGACCCGCTGGCGCTGGCCGTCCGGCACGGCTTTGCAGCCCTGAGCATGTCCTGCGACCTGGTCGATGAAGCGAGCGTACGCGCGGCCCACCGCCGCGGCCTGGCGGCGTACACGTGGACGGTAGATGAGCCGGCGGAGATCGTCCGGGTGCAAGAAGCCGGGGTGGACGCGATCTGCTCGAACTTCCCGCCCCGGGTGGCCGCCGCGATCGGCCACCCCAAGATGGCCTGAATGCTCAAGCTGGATTCCCCCGGTCGGGTTCGGGGTTCCGCGAGCCGAAATGCATTGGTACACTTGGTGACCGGCGCGTAGGAGTGTAGCTCAGCTGGAAGAGCAGCGGTCTCCAAAACCGCCGGTCGGGGGTTCGAGTCCCTCCACTCCTGCCAGTCTCGTTCCGTGCCCAGGTGGTGAAATAGGCAGACACGCTGTCTTGAGGGGGCAGTGTCCGTAAGGGCGTATGAGTTCAAATCTCATCCTGGGCACCATTTCAACGTCATCCGTTCGGCCGTCGCAGTCCTCGTTCATCGGGGCTTCGCCTGCGGGGGCTTCCTGACACGTTCCTGTCCGCTCTTCCTCCTGCTCAAGGAAGATCTCGGTTTCCCCTACGGGTATCCCCCCATCCTGCCGAGAGTCCCTGAGGGAGTCCCCCTCGGGGTTCCGCCTGCAGGCGAGGATCACGCGTGCTGGGTGAGATTGGCCGCTGGCTCATGGTGCCGGTACTGGTGCTGACCTTCGGGCAGGCTGCCCGAGGGGGCGACACCGCGTCGGCAGCGACCCATGCCGCACCCGTGGCGGTCTACCAGACGCTGGATCCGCTCGACTCCCGTCGCTTGATCGGCTTCGTCGCCGAACTGGACGCCGATGCCGGGGATGCCGTCCTCGGACGCTGGGACCTGGCTGATGCTCGCTGGGTGCGTTGTGAACGCAAGGCCCCCGCTCGCTACCGCTGCGACACGCCACCGGTACACCGGGCACCCCGACTCACCGCCCTCGTCCAGCCACTGCCGGGACGGTGACTCGGCACCGAGGATCGCGCCGCCGTCCCCGACTGCTTTACCCGAACTTCACCAATTCACCCCTATCTCCTCATACCTCCGTCGGTAGCCTCTGAAGAGACGGGACATGGATGTCCCGAGGCTGATCGTCCGGTGCGCGGGCAGAGGCTCTCGCAACCGGTTCGCGACTGAGGGTGCAAATGCTGTTTTTCCGTCTCTTCCGCCGTTCGTTCATCCTGAGCGGGCTCTCGGGCGCCGCCCTGGTGGCAGCTGGTGGTGCGGCGTTCACAGCCGCAAACACCGTCCCCGCCACCGTGGCCGGATCCGGCTCGCAGACCGTGTCCGGGTACACCATCACGAACATGGTCTACAACCTGAACGCCTCCAACCCGCAGAACATTGACTCCGTGAGTTTCTCCTACGCCACCGGGTCCCCACCTGACCCGACGAAGGCACGTGTGTCGCACAACAACGGCACGACCTGGTTCAACTGCGACTCGGCCATCGTCCCCGCGTCGGATGCTGTCGCCGCCTGCGCGACGTCCGGCGCAACGGTCGCCGCAGCCTCAACGCTCATCGTCGTCCTCACCCAGTAGCGACTCAGCAGCAGCGCCGTCGACGGACGGCCCGCAGGGAGGTCCCATGTTCCTGTTCGACTTCTTCGGCCGCTCGTTCCTGATGACGACGTTGGCAGGCGCCTCCGTCATGTCGGTGGGCGGGATGGCCTACACGGCGGCCAACACCGTCCCAACCACCGTGGCCGGATCCGGGTCGGGTACGGTGTCCGGGTACACGGTCACCAACCTCACCTACACGCTGGCCGCGAACCCGCAGAACGTGGCCTCCGTCTCGTTCACGCTGTCAGCGTCCGGCGCCACGAAGGTGCGTGTTTCGGGCGACGGCGGCACCACCTGGTTCAACTGCGACTCCGCCATCTCTGGCGCGAACGTGTCGGCCTGCGCCACCAGCGGACTCGCCATCTCCTCCATGAGTTCGCTCACCATCGTCGCGACCGAATAGTCGAGGCCCATCTCGGGAGCGCCCCGGACGCTCCCGACGCCGGAACCGAGACATGGCACAGAACACGACCACGCAGAAGCTGCAGCGCCGCCCGGTGAACCCGCTGACCGCGGGGCTCTCCGGTGGCGCCTCGCTGTTGTTCGTCGTGGCGCTCTGGCTGCTGTTCGCGCCGGTGTCGATGGGCGGGCAGTTCGCCTATTTCTTCGTGGTCGGTAACTCGATGGAGCCCCGCATCACGCGGGACGACCTGGTGTTCCTCCGAGGCGCCGAGCGGTACGACGTCGGCGACGTCATCGGGTTCCGTGACCCGGACCTCGGGACGGTGGTCCACCGCATCCGCGCGCTGGACGGCGACCGGTACATCACTCGCGGGGACAACCGTGACGCAGACGACCCGTACCGTCCGTTCCAGTCCGACGTCCTCGGGCGCGAGTGGTACATCCTCGACAACGGCGCGAGCGTCATGCGCAAGCTGCAGAGCCCGAAGAGCGCGGTCGCGTTGACCGTCCTCTCCGTCGCGTTCGGGGTCGTGACGGCGAAGCCGCAGGCGACCAGGCGCCGGATGAAGAAGACGCTCGCGAAGCGCACACCCGCCTGGGCAGGCCAGCTGTCGTACAAGTCGATGACCGGCGACTCACTCGTCACGCTGTCGAGCACCCTGCTATTCACGGCCATCGGACTGGCGGGCGTGATGTTCTGGAACGGCACGGAACGCGTCGTCACGAAGGACATCGTGCTCGACCAGACAGGCAGGCTGGAGTACACGGCGAGCGCCGGTACCGGCCTGTACGACGGTGATCGGGTCACGACTGGGCAGCCGGTCTTTACTCAGATCGGCACGCAGATGCCGATCGCCTTCACGTATGAGGTCCAGCCCGCATCGGAAGACGCGACGGTGGGCGGCGTCCGCTGGATGGTCCGCCTGCTCGTGGAACTCTCCCAGGACAACAAGTGGAGGCGCGAGTTCGAAATCCTGCCGTCGACGCCGTTCGCCGGGACGGTCGCCAGCGCCCAGGGCACCATTGACCTGAAGATGCTGCAGGACACCGCCACCCGCATGGAAGAAGCCGCGCTGCTGAAGTACCCGATGTACAAAGTCCGGGTGATCGCCGAAGTCGAAGCCAACAGCAACATCTCCGGCCGGGCGCAGGATTTCTCCTACCGCGGCGAGTACCTGTTCGACCTGCAGGAACTGCAGCTGATCCCCGCCCCGGACTTCAAGGCCATGGCTGAAACGCCGCTGAACGTGAAGCGCGACTTCGTCGAGCCCTGGTCGACGACGCTCCCGGTCGTCGGCACGCGCTTCGACTACACGACGTTGCTGGTACTGACGCTGGTCCTGGGGATCGCCGGGGCCGGTGGCATGGGCCTCGTCTATGTCTCCACGATGCTCGCGGCACGCAACGGCGAGACCGCCATCATCCTGTCCCGTTACGCCCCCCTGCTCGTCTCGGTGCAGGCCGCTGATGTCGACTTCGGCGGACGCATCGTCGCGGTCAAGAGGTTCGAGGACCTCGTGCGGATGGCGCGGGCAGACGGGCTCTTCGTCGTGCACGCGGAGAACGGCGTGGCCGACCACTTCCTGCTCGTGACGCCCGAGGTGACATACCTCTACTCCGTCCCGCGCCCGCCCGAGCAGTTCCGCTTCGATGAGGAGGTCAAACCGTCCCCGAACGAAGCGCTGGCCGGGCTCATGCGTCCGAGCGCGACGCCGTCCCTGGCCAGTGCGGGTGCCGGAGCGAACGGCGTCACAGGGATGGCCGGGCCGGCACCCACCTCCCTCAGGACTGCAGCGCCTCCCGCCACACCGGACACCCAGGCCATGGCCCGTCCGACCAACGACGCGCCCTCGCAGTCCGCGCGGCACCTCCGCCCGGTGACGCCCGCGCCGGTGCCCGGAGCACCCGTGGACTCCACGCGCATCCCTCGCGATGGGACACAGCGCAGCCCTGAACGCAGTGGTGACTCACCACGCAACGAACCCCCGAAACCGCCCTCATCCGGCGGCAAGGCGCTGGTCTAGCCCATGAAACGGCTGCTGGTGCTCCCCGTGGTCGCCCTGCTGCTGGTCGTCTCGGCCTCAGGCGGGTTCGCGTCGAGCGCGTCGAATACGGTGACCGCCGGGCGCGCGTCGAGGACGACGGCTGCGATTACCGCCTCGACGCTGGCGCCGGCGGCGTGCTCGAGCATCGCGGCCGGTCTTACCGTGTTGCGCATCGGCGTCAGTGGCAACAACTCGAATGAGCTCATCCTGGCCAGTGGTGCGGGCAGCACCCTGAACGGCAGCGGCGGGACGGACTGCATGGTCGGAGAAGCCGGCAACGATGTCTTCAACGGCGGGAACGGTTGATGACGTCCTCCTCGGCATGGGTGGGGACGATACGCTCACCGGGGGCAACAACACGGACATCTGCGACGGCGGCACGGGGACCGACTCTGCGAGCACTTGCGAGACGATCCTCAACGTCCCATAGCCCTCGCTGGCCCTACCGAACTCCACGTACCAGCCGCCTGAACGGATCGGGCCCGTAGAGCACCATCGCGCACCGGATTTGCGCTACCTTCCAGGCGCGAGGGGGCAGTCCATGGCGCGAGTCACTCCGAAAGATCGGTACGTCAAGGCGAACGGAATACGGCTGCACTACCTCGATTGGGGTGGTGGCGACAAGCCTGTCCTCGTCCTGGTGCACGGGCTCACCAGCAACGCGCACGCCTGGGATCCGTTCATCCGGAGCGGGCTTGCACCGGCCGACCGGTATCGCATCCTGTCTGTCGACCAGCGAGGACACGGGGACAGCGACCACGCACGTGACTACTCGATCGAGCGCTTCGCGGAAGACTTCCGGGCGTTCGCGGAGAAGCTCGACCTCGGCAAGTACGACCTGCTCGGCCACTCGCTCGGGGCACGGCATGCGATGGCGTATGCGGGCGACGACTCGAAGCGACTGCGGCATCTCGTCCTCGTCGATTTCGGCCCGGAGATGGAACGCACCGGGGCGACCCAGGTCCGTGGCAACACGACCCAGCGGCCGACGAGCTTCCGCAACCTGGACGAGGCCGTGCAGTTCATGCGCGAAATGAACCCCGGGAGGCCGGACGACGTTTTGCGCGAGAACGCGCAGCACGCGCTCCGCGAGAACTACGCCGGACGCCTCGTCTGGAAGCATGACGCCGAACTCGGCTGGATCTCCGGGTCGTTTGGCCTGAAAGAAGTCCCCTACCTCTGGTCGCAGGTTGCCAGGATCAAGTGCCCCACGCTGATCGTGCGCGGCGCCGACAGCAACATCCTCGGCCCGGGCGTCCTCGCACGCATGCTCGACGTGATGCCGACTGCGAGGGCGGTCGAGATCCCGCAGGCCGGACACGGTGTCCCGCAGGATCAGCCGGAGGCGTTCTGGCGTGAGGTCAACGCGTTCCTCCAGGAACCCAGCGGCAAGAAGCGGGCCAGGATCGACGGCGGCAAGGCGCGCCCCTAACCGGGACCTCGCCGGTCCAAAACCGGCACAGCCCACCTAGCACGCACCGGACGCTCTGTTAGTCTGTCTCAAGCCCCGCCACGGAGGGGCCCCGGGGTGGACGCCCCGGCACGGCGCCGTAGCCAAGTGGCAAGGCAGAGGTCTGCAAAACCTTCACCGCGGGTTCGATTCCCGCCGGCGCCTCCAAACCGTCCGAATCGAATAGCCCGCGACGACCGGGTTCATCTGCCCTGATCCCCGGAATCCCGGCAAATTGCCGAAACACCCGGAGCCCGCGGACGTTGCGCCGCACCGAATCCGTCTTACCGTCGCGGCCGGGTGTGGCGAGCCGATCAGGCACCGGCGCAGATACCTCCCTGGTATCGGCCGGTCGCTCCCGCCGATCGGGAAGGCGTGGCAACGCTCCGAAAGCCGGACGAAAGGCGGCCATCGTGACTCGGCGGCGCTGGGCTGTTGGTGGGTTCGTCTGGACGGTCGTGGTCGGCAGCGGCCTTCATTTCACGTACGCATTGAGCGGCGACGCATGGCCGGTCGGTCTGGTTTCAGCCGTCAACGAGAGCACCTGGGAGCACTTGAAACTGCTGTTCGTTCCGACGGTAACCTGGGTAGCGTTCAGCGGCCGCGGAGGCCAAGGGCGTGCCACGGAGGTCCGGGTCGCTCATATCATCGCGTTGCTAGCCGGACTTCTGCTGATCGTGGTCGGCTTCTACTCGTACCGAAGCTTCCTCGCCGACCAACTCGTGCTGGACATCCTGCTATTCGTATTCGCGGCGGCTTGCGCGCATTTCGCACCACTTCTCATTGCCCCACGGCTCTGCCCAGGGCCCGTCCTCCTCCGTGTCGCATGGCTCGTCCTGATCGCCATGGCCGTCGCGTTTGCAGTGGCAACCGTCGTGCCACCCCACCTCCCGGTCTTCCAGGATCCGAGGACGGGCCAGTACGGATTCGGCGCGGCGCAGCACTAGTTGCCGAGCCGTGCCGGTGAGGATCAGCGGTCGGGCCTCGTCCTCTCGCGAGGACGAGGTGACCGACGGTAGGACTCCTGACCAGCGCATCCACCGCATATGACCAAGGCCCTCAGAGCACCCCTCCGGTCGGGAAACTCTGGAGCAGGCAACCTGGTGGCATCGACTGGCGCAACCACACGGGGATCAGGTCAGGCAATTGCCGTTCAACTCGAGATCAAGTCTGAGCAGGCGGCGTTCGACCTTGAGCAGTTCCGGATGGGACTCAACGTGGAACTCGATCACGGGGCCCGCAGTCCCGAGACGAACGTGACCAATGACGATCCGGTCGCCACCGAGAAGCTTGCCCCAGCGCACCTGCGTGAGATTCCCGACTACTACACCCGTCTCGCCGAAATGGAGCGTGCCGTCAGGGGTTCTTCGAGCCAGCCGTTGGGCTCAGCATCACGCGGACCGGTAGAGCGTCCCGACGGGGCGGCTTCTGCGGACTCGCCCGCTGCCAGCTTCGGAGGTGGCGTCGTGCGTCGCTCCGGGCGCGATGTCTTCCAGCTCGTAGACCACGCGATCTTCTCTGCGCTGACGCCTCTGCCGCGTGACCCTCCGCAACCTTCTCTAAGGCCGCAGCATCGAAGGTCGGGCCGGGTGTTGGTCGGCATTCACCACCACGAACTCAGGGAGCGTCGTCGCGGTGTTCGTCACGGTGAACTTCACTTCGCCTGCCTTGGACGTCACGGTGGAAGGAACTGCCGGTCGTCCTTCACGGTAGCCGCACTGGACTGTGGCCGGGGGCAAGGGGCCGACTCGAGGTTACATCGAGGCGTTTCGACTCCGGGCTTCGGCGTACGCCGCCGCCATTCGCCGCCGGCTTCCGCCGATTTCGACGATTGGAGCAGGATAGCCCGCCGTCGAAACCGCGCCCAGCTTCCACGGCTCATGGACGCCTTTGCCGGGGATTCCCGCCAGTTCCGGCACCCAGCGGCGGACATACTCCCCCGTCGGATCGAACCGTCGTCCTTGGAGCACCGGGTTGAAGACTCGGAAATACGGTGCTGCATCGGTGCCTGTGCCGGCGACCCACTGCCACCCGCCGTTGTTCGACGGAGGATCCCCGTCCAGCAGCTGATCCATGAACCATTGCTCACCGATCCGCCAGTCGCACAGGAGGTTCTTCACGAGGAACGACGCGGTCACCATCCGGGCGCGATTGTGCATCCATCCCGTGTGCTGAAGCTGCCGCATCCCGGCGTCTACGAACGGGTAGCCGGTCTGGCCTGCCTTCCACGCCTCGATGTCATTCACGGCGTTGACCCACGGGATCCCGCGCAGGCGCGGGTTGAACTCCTCGCGCAAGACCTCCGGTTGGCGATAGACGACGTCCAGGTAGAACTCTCGCCAGAGCAGCTCATCAAGCCAGCGACTCGCGCCGTCTCGTTCTTCACCCAACCCGCATTCAATGGCTCGAGCGGCCGCCAGTCGCGGTGAGAGCATGCCGAATTTGAGATACGGCGAAAGCGCAGACGTCATATCGAGGGCGGCGCAGTCACGTCCCTCGGCGTAGCCATCGATCTCGGTCGCCATGAACCGATCGAGCCGCCGCAACGCTTCGACTTCCCCCGCCGGGAAGCCGCGCACTGGTACGCCGGTCACGTCAATCCCGGTGACGCTCCCGGGAATCGCCGGTAGGCGAGGGGGTGCGTCGATGAGGGCAGCCGTTCGTGGACCGGGAGACGAGAGCCATGAGCGGCGGAAGGCGCCAAACACAGCGTATCCAGACCCGTCCTGCTTGGTAACTGAGCCCACTGCACGGACTCCGATGCCGGGCAGGAGCGTCAGCTCCAGCCGGCGCGCGACCTGCGTCTCGCGCAGACGACCGGCAGGCGTCACATCTGCAGCCGCGAACACACGCGTGGCCTGGACCTCCCTGGCGACTGAGCTGAGCACCTCCGCGGCGTGGCCCTCCCGGACGATGAGTCGGCTACCCAGCGTGCGAAGACTGGCGTCGAGAGCATGCAGACCGTCAAACATGAATTCGATCCGCCGCGTCGCATTCCGGTGATAGCGAGACCTGAGCAGCGTTTCGTCAAGCACGAAGACAGGTACGAGCGCGCCAGCCTCACACGCCGCCTGCAGCGCCGCGTTGTCGTGGAGGCGCATATCGCGTCGAACCCACCAGATGGTGTTCGCGGAATGGGGTGACGAGCGATCTTCGCTAGACACGGAACCTCGGTTGTGAGCTCTCGTCGCTGATCTGCTTGTCCCACGCGAACCGAGGTACCTCGATCCGCAACGCATCGCAATCACCCAACCGGCTGCTCGAACACAGCATCCACAACAGGGGGATCAGTCGCCGCGTGTTCCTTGCAGCTGGGCGGCGATGAGATGAGCCGCGGCCGCGACCGACACGGGAAGTCGCACCGCCGGGAGGACCTCCGCCTCGGCGTTGGAAGCCCGCGCAACACCCTGCCCCCCGACATACAGCCGCATCCCGCCTCCCGCTGAGAGCAGCGCGCTGAGCGCAATCCGCGCAACAGGCAAGGACGACACGCCCGTGATGGAGAGGCACAACGCGTCGAAGGATTTCGCGCGAGCGGCATCGACGAGCGCGGTTGTGGGCACGTCTGCGCCCAGGTAAGCGACCCGCAGTCCGGCCTGACGGAGGAGCAACGCGAGCGAAAGCGCACCCAGGTCATGGCGCTCATCCTCGGGACAGGCGACCAGCACTGACGGCGCGTCGGGGGGAGGTGATGGAAGTGCGCGGGAATGCACCGCAAGCCACGAGCGGATCACCTCGGTCAAGATGTGCTCCCCGGCCACGGTGATTTCAGATCGCTCCCATCGACGTCCTGCCTCCACGAGCGCTGGGAATACGAACTGCTCCACAGCAGCCTCGATCCCCAGCGATCGTTCTGCATCGTCAAGCCGTTTGATCAGGGCCCACTCGTCCAGGGTTGCCGCGCTATCGACCAGGGCGATCACGACTCGGTCGACTACAGGTGCGCGCTCCGCATGAACAATGGACTGAGCAGCCTCTTCGTGCACCGCCTTCGCCGCCGAGACGGCGCTCAGGCCGGAATCAACGAGCGCCGCCATGCGCCGGACAATCGCGAGGTCGCTCTCCTCATACAGGCGGCGCCCTGTGCTGCTACGCGCGGGCGAGGGCACCCCGTAGCGACGTTCCCACGTTCGGATACGGTCGCCAGAAACGCCGGTCGCGAGTGCGGCGGCACGGACGGTGTACTGCATCATCTGACCATATTCATTCGTCGAATCTTCGTCAAGATTGATGGTGTCATCGTCATCTTGACCAAGACATGACCCCCTCAAGGGCAACCGATGACTGCATGAGGTGACTTATCCGACCACGCACTCCCATACGAGCAAAGGAATCGATCGCTAGCGACTCATGCCGATCCGGCCACGCCAGGTCGATCCGGGGGAAGCGGCTGGTGAAACAGGCCGGGTGGCACCGGCGCACCCGCCCGTTCAATCGCAAGCCGCCACGATGGCGAAGAGCCCAGCGCCAGACGCAGCAGCCGCACCGTTGCCAATCCCGCCGCGCGGGCTAGAGGCCGCACACGCAGGCCCAAAACCGAACGAATCCGAGGCGGCAGCGTGGCCACTGCGGCCTCAAACAGGATGCGGTACACAAGGCGCACTGGAAGCGGGAGCGGCGGCGAGCGAAGGAATCCGACCGCCTCCACCATCTGGCTGGACGGCGCCAGTTCCGGCACAGCGTCCAACCAGGCCCCCAGCGATGCTGCAGTCAGCGGCAGGGGGACCGCGCCAAGGAGGGCGCCGACCCGGGCTTGCTCCGCGACGAACTGATCGGCCTCGCGCCGCGTGAGTTTTCGCGGGCCAAAATGCTGGTAGCCACTCAGGAAGGAGTCAGCGAGCGCGTTGTGGACCCACGCCGCCAGCGCGGGCGCCGAGGCAGAGTACTCGCGACCTCGCGGGGAGAGGCCGCTGATCGGGCGGTGCGAGCGAGAGACGATAGCGACCGCACGTTCGACTTCAGGCAGCGCCCCAAACGCGGTGGCCGTGACGTAGGCGGACGTGCGAGAGAGGCGCCCGAGCGGATCATCACGGAACCGCGAGTGGTCAAACACCCCGGCGACAACCTCCGGGTGTGCGGCCTGCACGAGCAGCGCACGGATCCCTCCGACAAAGACCGACGCGTCACCCATCACCGGCCACGTGACGCAGTCCGGACCAAAGAGACCGGCGTCGCCACGGTACTGACCCGTGCGGTCGAGAGGATACGGGGCATGTGCGAACAGGTCGTTCGTACTCCGGATGACCCGGTCACGGAATGGGAATGTCACCGTCATATCGACCTCACCTGTGGAGATGACCGCATGGCGGTCCCTTCCGCAGCAACCCGGTTAGTCCCGCATGTCGAGACCTAGCGACCAGAGTTCCGCCGGCTGCTCCTGGTAGTGCCGCATCACCAGCTGAAAGATCTGACGCCGGGCGAAGGCCGAGAGCAGCGCAGAACTCCACGCCGAGTCGAGCAACCCGACGAGTTCGGCCTCGGTGATGACGTCGCCTTCATCAAGCACCGGAGCGATCCCCTCGCGGCCGAACTGCAGCACCTCCGCGTGCTCGCGATTCGACCACCATTTGCTGAGCGATGCCACGCCACCGAAGGATTCCACGGTGACCATCCCGCAGAGTTCGTATGGTTCTCTCCGCTCCTCGGACATCTCCAGTTCCTCCGTTCGAAGGTTGTCACGCGTCACTACTCACGCGCGCTCGAATACCAGCAGACTGCGCCACCGGCATGCCCTACGACGCCGGGACCAGCGTGCCGGCGAATACCTGCCAGGCGAGCGCTGACTTCGCCGTCAGGCTCAGCAGGATGTACACGCGCTCTCCAAAGAGATACTCACGCCACCGACCGACCTGCCGGTACTGCAGCACCATGTTCAGAGCGAAGACGTTGAAGAACAGGAAGAGCGAACCGTAGATCCCGAAGACGAAGCCGGGGGGCGTCGCCGCCACCTGAGGACTCCAGAGGTACAGGCCCACGACGAGCCACGGAACGATCCCCGTGATCGAACCGAAGATGAAGGGCAGCCAGCCGGGCCGACCGGGCTGCTCGTAGTGCTCCATCAACAGCCCGAAAAGGATCATCGACGCGTTGACGCCTGCAATCGCTCCGAGCGCTGCACCGTCGCTGATGCCGGTCAACAAGGCGATGAGCACCATCATGAGCGTGGAACTGAACGAGTACTCGATCCAGCGCGCGTAGTTTCGCGAGCGCGCGAGATTCGACAGGTACCACGGATAGACACCCGGCGCGGCGACGATCCAGTGGGCAGAGGCCGAAAGGAACAGGAACCCCGCCACCCCCCACGCGAATGGGAATTCGAACAGGATCACGGACGCCGCCGACGAAGTGCCCGGGGGGCCGTCCATGAATGTTCCCGTCACCGGGAGCGAGAACCCGTTCGCCAGCGCGAGGACCGCGGCAGCCTGACCGGCGTGGACGGCGCCGGCCACGATATTGACCCGACGCAGCCGCCCTTGATCTGCCATATTCAGTCTCCTCGACAAGCATCCGGGCTCTCCAGCACGGGAGAGGCGGCCTGCGACCCCGCTTCCGCGGTATGGGCAACGGTAAAACTTTGTCGATTCTTCGTCAATATGGTTGTCAGTCACTGTCATATTGACATATATTACCCACAGTACCGACGCAGGTATGACGAAGTTTTAGCGACATCCACCTCGGCTAGGGGCCTCCCCAGTGCCGTGGCTGGAGCAGAAGGAAGTGGACGGCGATGGACTGGAGATTGTCGGAATCAGAGGCTGCGGCGCCTGGGTCAGGCGGGATGGCGTCATTCATGGATCGACTTCAGATCCAGCTTCGCAGTGGCGGTGCCCCGATCGAAGGATTCTCCTTTCTCTCGGACGCCAGGGAAATGTTGCGGATCAGCCGGGAAATTGAGGCCGGATGGGTGACCGGCCCCGCCCCCTCGGCGGTCTACGTCGGCTTCCAGAACGAAGCGAAGTTCGAACTGGAGACTGATCGCTACAGCGAGATCAAGCGACGCGGTGTCTCCGTATACGCGTTCGGGGAGGGCCGGCCAAAGAGCGCCCAGAACGGCGCTACCGCCTGGTTTAGCCTGCCCCCCGATCGCCGCAACCTCGAAAACCAGTGGTATCTCGTAACCAGAACCCCGGAGCCTGTTGCCTTCGTGGGGTGGGAGGTTTCGGACGACTCGCTCTGGGGTCATCACGGCGCCACTCATCCCGACAAGCGCTTCGCTGGGTTCGTGTCACAGGATCCTCGTGTAGTTCTCGCGATCACGAGTCATCTCGACATCGTCCGCGCGTCCAACCGCCCCGCTTCCAACTCTGGGGAAGCCTCTGGTGACGGCTCGCTGCGCGACCTGCTCTCCGGCATAGCTCCACGACGTCTAGGTCTGCTCGTCGACGACGGCAAGCGCTCGGCCGTGACACGCGTGCTCAACTCGATCGTGAGCGCGGGCCCGATCCCGAACTGCGACCTCTACCTGTACGACCTTGCTTCGGCCTCTTACCTCGTCGACCCCTATCCCCGCTCCGACGACCGGCGGCCACTCGAGGCTGCATACGTGCGAGCCGCGATTGGGCGTCCCTATCTGGCGGATCGCATGGACCAAGTCCCAGCGGACGGCAGCGTGTTTGCGGTTCTGCCGACCGGAGTCGGCTTTAGCGACCTCGGTGAGTGGACGAACCGTCTCGGACTCGACGCGGTTGTGATCCCCGGCGAGTACGAGCACGCCGGACTGCTGGACCGCCTGCGGGGATACACGCTTGACGTGCTGCGGTCTGCCACCGGGGCATCGGTAGTGATCTCACCTACCGCGGGGGCACCGCGCCTGCTCCTGAGTCTTGCATAGGCGCGGACCGTCTGACACTTGCGTCCGAGGTTCTGAAAGGAGACCGCCGCGTCGCACATGCCGACTAATTCGTCGATGAGCGGAGTTGGCTATCAACGGGTTCTGAAAGGAGACAGCAAAGTGAAACGGAAACTACTGGTTGGGCTGACTGCTGGGATTATGGCTCTTGCCCTTGGAGGCTACGCCCTGGCGTTCGATACCGAGCCGTCAAAGTCCCAGACCACCGCAGAGCAACAGGTTTCGAAAGACATCGTCGACACAGCCGTGGCGGCGGGTCAGTTCACGACACTGGCGACGGCTCTGCAGGCAGCGAACCTCGCTGGGACGCTGAAGGGCACTGGCCCGTTCACCGTCTTTGCCCCGACGGACTCGGCCTTCGCGAAGTTGCCGCCCGCGACATTGAACGCGCTCCTGAACAACCCGGCCGAATTGTCGAAAATCCTCACGTACCACGTCGTGGCTGGCAAAGTGGATGCAGCCAGCGTGGTTAAGCTGACACAGGCGACCACGGTCAACGGCGCCAGCATCCAGATCATGGTGCGGGATGGGAAGGTCGTCCTGAACGGTGCGTCAACTGTCACCGCGACTGATGTGGCGGCCACCAACGGCGTCATCCACGTGATCGACACCGTCCTCCTGCCGCCGGTCCCGAGTGCAGCGAAGACGGGGATGATGGGGCCTGATGAAGGCTCGTCCGCCACATGGCTCGCGCTTGCCGGTCTCGCCGCCACGGTGGCGGCGGCTGGTGCGGCGCGGACGTTCGCCGCACGGGCCCAGAAGTAGAGCCCGACCACAGTCAGAAGAGAACGCCGGCTCGCAGGAGTCGGCGTTCTCTCACCCCGAGCGCCGGTGGATACAAGCAGAGCGAAGCGACCTGGTCAGGCCGGGATAGCGAGCCCCGTGACGCGGGCTACGGGTCAGCCGCGCGGGCTAACCACGCTGCACGATGAAGGACTCTCCCCGGTCACCGGTCAGCCCTCGCGGGCGAGCCAGCCATCGAGAATCCCCTGGCGCCAGGCCTCCCAGCGCGGGGCGGTCAGGCCCACTACCGCACGCTGCCGGTACGCCTCTGCCAGCACAATGGCGGCCGACACGGAAACATTGAACGACTCCACCATTCCCACCATCGGGATCCAGAGCGCGCCGTCCGCGACCGCTGCGACCTCGTCGGAACACCCTCGATGCTCGTTGCCGAAGACGACCGCTGCCGGGCCAGTGAAGTCGACGGCGACGAGTTCGCGCGCACCCTCGTCCCGGCGGGTGACGTAGAGCGGGATGCCCTCCGCGTGCAGTGAGTCCACGAGTTCCTGCGGGTCGCTGTGACGCCGGATGTCGAGCCACTGGTGGCTGGACGAGGAGACCGTGCGAGAGATCTCGGGCGACGGCTGATCGGTGTAGAGCAGGTGCACCGTGTGGACGCCGAGGGCGTCACATGTCCGGAGGACGGCGGAGGCGTTGTGCGGGTCGCGGACGTGTTCGACGACCACGCGCAGATCCGGCTGCCGCCGCTCCAGGACGGCACGCATCCGCGCAAGGCGTTCCGGTGTCGGCACGATGGCTCCTCAACTTCCTACCGAGGATACGGGGCGCCGGGTTCAGTCGCCCCGGCACGCCATGTCGATTCCATTCAGGGGGGATGACACGCCTCACTACACTCATGTTCCCTCAGAGGACGCGCCGGGGGGCGCGATGTCGAGGTCAGAGGAGCCAACGATGACATCCGAGCAGTTGGAGACGCTCGTCACTCCTGAGATGCACGCCAAGCGGGACGTGTGGGAGAACGAGCTGGTGTCGTTCCCAGTATCCGAGTCCGACATCCGAAAGTGGGCGCTCGCCTCCTACTGGCCGGAGAAGCCGCCGCGACTGTTCTGGGACGCGGCGTACGCGAAGGGCACCCGCTGGGACGGGATCATCGCCCCGCAGGACTTCAACCCATTCGCGTGGCCGATCGACCGCCCCCCGGGGCGAGAGGCAGACGGCCCGCGCACTGCGCCAGGTACGCGAGGGATGAACGGCGGACAGGTGGAGACCTTTGGTGTGCCGATGAAGCCCGGCGACGTCATCACCTCGCGGACACGGCTGAAGGATTGGAACGAGCGGACGACGCGCCTCGGCCTCACGCTCTTCACCGAGACCGAGATGGAATGGCGCAACCAGCGCGGCGAGCTGGTGAAGACACGTATCTCGACTGGGATCCGCTACTAGCCCAGGCTCGACCATTTCAGGGAGTCATCCATGCCTGTCAATGTGCATTTCGAAGACGTCAAGGTCGGCGACGAGATCCCGGCGTGGTCTCGGACCACCGACTTCATGAACTGGAACCGCTACGCCGCCGTAAACGACGAGTTCGTCTACATCCATATGGATGACGAAGCCGGCCGGGCCGCTCTGAACGAACGCGGAGCGTTCGGGATGGGGAACCTGCGGTACACCTACATGCTGGACGCCCTGCGCGATTGGATCGGCGACGAGGCGGTGATCCGCGAGGTTGGCTTGCAGTTCCGCGCGATCAACCAGAAGCACGACACGCTGACCGTGACCGGCAAGATCACGGACATGCGGGTCGAGGACGGTGAGCACCGGGTCTACCTGGACATGAATGTCGTGAACCAGGACGGCCAACCGACCTGTCCCGGACACGCCGTCGTGGTGCTGCCGAGCCGGGGTTGAGGTCAGCGCTGAGCGCTGTCGCTGTCCTTGACAGCCTCCAAATCACGTTCGTATTGTGAGCCGCCATCCGTACCGACTCTCTGCGGCACGCAGCGGGCAAGAGATGGCGCGTAAGCACCGCCTGAGCGGCCGCAAGGAGGACGTTGTGCAAGAGCTGGAACTGGTTCCGCATCTCCTGTACGAGCCCGAGTACGAGACCGGGATCCTGTGGATCAAGTTCAACCGGCCGGAGCGCCTGAACGCCTGCGCCGGCGGCACTGAGCGCAAGAGCACCCTCGCCAAGGTGGGCGAGTACATGCGGGCTGGCGATGACGACCCGAAGATACGCTTCATCGTCCTCACGGGCATCGGCCGCGCGTTCTCCGCTGGCGTCGATGTGCGCGGCAACCCGGGCGAGGACTTCGGCGGACCGTTCATCGGGGCCACGCGGCAGGAAGGCCCGGACGCCACCCGGCAGGGCTTCCTCTACGCCACCACGAAGCTGATCAAGGACATCAACTACATCCGCAAGCCGACGATCGCCATGATGAACGGCGTCGCCGCCGGATTCGGCATGGACATGGCCCTCGCCTGCGACATCCGCTACGGCTGCGAGAACACCCGGTTCATCACCTACCAGCAGGTGGGACAGATCATCGAGAACGGCGGCACCTACTGGCTGCCGAAGATGGCCGGCATCGGCCGCGCGCTCGAGTTCGCCTTCACCGGCTTCCTCGACGCCGAGCGGGCCTACCAGTGGGGTATCCTCAACAAGCTCGTCCCATCCGAGAACCTCGAGGCCGAGGTCCGTGCCCTCTGCGGCCAGATGCTCAAGAGCCCGCCGATCACCCAGTGGATCAACAAGCGCAACATGCGCCACGCGCTCGACAGCAACCTCGAGACCACCGCGGTGCTCACCTCGAACGCCGCTTACATCCTCGGATCCTCCGAGGACGCCAAGGAGGCGCGCAACGCCCTGATGGAGCGCCGCGACCCGGTGTTCAAGGGCGTCTAAAGGGCCGAAGGGCCTCACCGCATCCGATCAAGGATCGCCTGGCGCCCGCACAACGTTGAGACGTTGTACGGGCGCCCTGGCGTACGCCCCTACGGTGCGAATGTCAGCGGGTCGTCCTCGGTCACGCCGAGTCCATCGAGTTCGGCGATCTCAGCGTCGGACATCCCGGCGATATCACGCAGCACCGCTGCTGTGTCCGCGCCAAGAAGAGGCGCCGGGAACCGGGTGAAACCGGGAGTCTTCGAGAACTTGAACGGCCGGCTGAGGTATGGACGCGTCTCTGCCGGCGTATGCCCGGTGTACTCCCAGAAGCCGCGCGCGACGAGCTGTGGGTCGCTGACCAGGTCCTCGCCCTTCTCGACCACGCCCGCCGGGACGCCGGCCGCCTGCAACGTCGACATTGTGATGAAGGCATCCCGGACGGATGTCCACGCCGTAATGAGCGAGTCCAGTTCGTCGTGATGCTCGCGACGGCCGATCACGGTCGCGTAGCGCGGATCGTCGATCAGCTCCGGCCGCCCCATCGTTTGCGCGAAGGCCGCCCAGTCCCGGTCAGTCTCGACGCTGATGGCGATCCACACGTCCGAACCGCGACACTGGTAGATGCCCTGCGGAGCGAACGTGCGGTGTCGATTGCCGATCGGCTCCCATGCCCGGTCGTTCATCGTGTAGTCCATCACCATGTCGCCCAGGATGGAGGTGGTCATCTCCCGCTGCGACAGGTCGATGTAGACACCTTCGCCCGTCTGTCGCCGCTGGCGGAGGGCGGCGAGGATGAACCCGACCGAGACCACGGAGACCAACGGATCCGGGAAGAGCACACCGGACGTGCTCGGGTCGCCGCCGAGGTAGCCCGTGACCGAGGCCACCCCGGCCGTCTGTTCCAGCGTGACTCCGAAGGAACCGTATGCGGCCTCCGGGCCCGTCGCGCCCTGACTGGCCATCGTGAGCATGATGATGTCCGGACGGACCTTCTTGAGATCGTTGTAGCCGAGGCCGAAGCGATCCATCACGCCCTGGCGGTAGTTCTCGACCACGACATCGCAGTGCGCCGCGATCCGTTTGAAGGCGTCGACACCGCGAGGGTGGGTAAGGTCAAGGCAGATGCTGCGCTTGCTCCGGTTGCGGTCCGCGTACTTGCCTTCACGGTTCCACGGGTCTGGCCCGGGGTCGTTCTCCGGATAGAACCCCATGCCCCCGGGCGCCGCTCGGGCGTCGCCGCGTGCAATGTCCATGCGCCGCGCAGACTCCACTTTGATCACGTCCGCGCCGAGGTCACCCAGGATCTTGGTACAGGTCGGCCCCGCCCACACCTGGGAGGGGTCAAGGATGCGGATACCTTCGAGCGGAAGTGCCATTGCGTACCGTCCGTCCTGACCGTGGCGTCCGGGACGCCCTGCCGATGCTCTCGTCGATGACTGTTAGATGACGCCGGTGGCGCGCATCAGGACGAGGTCTTCCTGCGACCACCCGAGGATGTCGCCATAGACCTCCGCGTTGTGCTGCCCCAGCAGCGGCGCCGGCCGCAACTCCCACACCCCGTCGCCCCATCGCAACGGCATCCCCGGATAGGTCAGCCGGCCAGCCACCGGATGGTCGATCTCCGTGAAATAGCCCCGATGCTGATACTGCGGGGACTCCATCAGGTCCTTCGTGTCGCAGATGTAGCCCCACGTCATCCCCATCTTCTGGGCTTCGTGGTATAGGTCCTGCTTCTTTTTGTCGTGGATCCACTCGTTGATGAGTGCGGTCAGCGCTTCCTGGTTCGCGCGCCGTGCAGCCATATCCTTGAAGCGGTCGTCTTGCTCCAGCTCCGGACGGCCGATCATCTGGCAGAAACCCGGCCAGTCCTGCTGTCGAAGCGAGACGCCCACCTGCCCATCGGACACCCGGTACAGCGGCGAGGCGGCCTGCCTCCCGCGCTCGGCACCGGTGAAGATGTACGCAAGCGCGGAGTACATCTGCGCGACGGCGATCCCCTCGTGCGCGGAAACATCCACATGCTGGCCGATGCCGCTGAGGTCGCGATAGGTGAGCGCGATGAGCGCACCGGCGAATGCGGAAAGCCCGGCGAAATACTCCGACGGCTCGCCACCAATCCGCAGTGGCTCGCGCTTCGGGTCGCCGGTCACATACAGCAACCCGCCCAGCGCCTGGATAATGTGGTCGTTGCCGCGGAAATCGCGGTACGGGCCGGTCTGCCCGAACGGTGCGATCGAGACGAGGATGGCCCCCGGATTGATCCGCTCGATCTCGTCGTATCCGAACCCCCACTCGCTGAACTGGCCCGTCCGAAAGTTCTCCACGACGATATCGGCCCACACGACCAGGCGTCGGGCGGCTGCCCGACCAGTCGGGTGCTCCAGCGAAAGCGTGACGCCTCGCTTGTTCGTGTTGAGGTAGAGGAACTGTCCGCTCTTCTCGGGATGAGGAGCGTCGCCGGGAAACGGACCCTGCGCCCGAGTGACGTCGCCTGCGCCCGGCGCCTCCACCTTAACGACATCCGCCCCCATGACCGCCATCAGTTTCGTGGAGATGCCGCCCGAGGTCCCTCCGGAGAAGTCGAGGACTTTCACACCAGCCAGCGGTGAGGCCAGGTTCGGCACGCGTCTCCTCCATCTGTCATCCGAGGGCTGTGGTGGGGCGCATGATAGCGCTCGTGTCACGTCACCCCCGCCGGAGACGGAAACCACGACCGGAGCGTGCAGACGCGACCGCGCGTGACGTCGCATAATGCGGTGGTCGGTCATCGCCGCGGCGACGACGCGATGATCCAGCGAGTGGCGATCTGGAATCGATTTCCAGCGAAGCGATTCAGTGCCGGGGTGGCGAAACGGCAGACGCAGCGGGCTTAAACCCCGCGGCCGCAAGGCGTGTGGGTTCGAGTCCCACCCCCGGCACCAGTCAGCGATAGGACCGACGGGAACAAATGGCCAAGACCGAGTCGTTCGACATCACCACCGGTTGCGATTTGCAGGAGGTGGACAACGCCGTCAATCAGGCGTTGAAGGAGATCACCGGCCGATACGACTTCAAGGGCATCGCAGTGGAGATGGAGTACGACCGGAAGGCTGGGACGATCGCGATCCACACCGCCGACGATTTCAAGCTCAACGCGGCATGGGACGTCCTCCTCGGACGGCTGGTCGCACGCAAGATCCCGGTGAAGAACATCAAGCGCGGCGCGATCGAACCGGCCGGTGGCGACACCGTGCGGCAGACGATCACGCTGGTGCAGGCGATCGACAGCGACACGGCGAAGCGCATCTCGCAGTTCATCCGCGACCAGAAACTGAAGAAGGTGCAGTCGCAGATCCAGGGTGACGCGGTACGCGTCTCGGGCCCCAGCCGTGAAGACCTGCAGGCGGCGATGCAGGCCTTGCGCGAACATGACTGGGGTATCGAGCTGACGTTCGGGAACTATCGCTAGCGATACCGGGCTCGCCATCCCGCGAGGGCGCGCACTGCCGCTCCGACGTTCCGTTCCTGGACCGTCTGATCCATGCGCTGGCCACGACGCAATAATGCGTTTCCGCCCAGAGCGGCGACAATCAGCATCGCTCGCGCCCCCTTTTCCCGAGCACGGGCGGCCCTATCGAGCGAATCTCCACCCTCTTCGGTTCGGGCTGCGGCGGGGCGTCGATCTTCACCGTCAACACGCCGTTCTTCAGTTCGGCGTCGACGGGCACGTCACCCCTCGCACCCGGATGGAAACGGAGCGGGAGATGGCTCCGTACCGCCGCTCTCGCCGGATGTACCGGCCTTCCGTGGTCTCCTTTTCCTCGCGGTGCTCACCCTTGATCGTGAGCATCCCTTCGTGGAGTTGGACGTCGATCTCATCCTTCGTAAACCCGGGAAGCGACGCCACCACCTCGACCTTGCCGTCGCGCTCAACGACGTCAACGTCGAGTAGCCCATCTTCCCGGCTCACGAGCAGTGGATCAGCAAACAACCGACCCAGTGCTCGTCGCAGAGAACCGAATTCACGCGTCAGGGTGTTCCACGGATCGGCCTGCACGATGTCGGCCACGGTCGCCTCCTCCTGTGGAGGCGACAGCCTCCATCTTGGCTCAGTTTCGCTACCGATGGCTGCCTCAAAGGAGGGACGGAGGGAGGGTATTGGCGGTTACTAACGTCCTCGCCTCGCCGAATGCCCGGTTATTGAGGGGGCGGCGGCGCCGTCAACGGCAGGGAAATCTCGATCGTCGTCCCGGTGCCCGGGCGAGAGTCGACGACCATCGAGCCATCGAAGAGGGCTACCCGGTGTTCCATCGAACGGAATCCAAAACTGGTGGGTGGTACCTGGGACCGGTCGAAACCGACGCCATCGTCTGTCACGCAAATCCGCAACTGATCCGCTCCGGCCAGACCTTCTCGGGCGATGGTCAGCGTCGCCTCGTGAGCCTGCGCGTGTCGCTGGACGTTCGAGATGAGTTCCTTGGCGAGGAGATAGACATGGCGCTCGAAGGCCGGGTCGAGCACCAGGTCGGAAGCGACCATGATCTCCCATCGTGGGACCCTGCCACCTCGGACCAGCGACTCGATCCGAGCGGCGAGCGGCTCCGCCCCTCCGCCGGATGCCTGCCCGCTCAACCCTTGCATGTAGGTACGAAGTTCCACGATGACGGAGTTGAGATCCTCGATCGTGTGCTCCAGCGCCGCCTCCTTCGTCACCGAGACATCTGCGAGGGCGGCGTGGAGTGCGAGGCCCACGGCATAGATCGACTGGATCGTCTCGTCGTGCAGGTCCCCGGCGATCCGCTCCCGCTCGATCTGGCGTTCAACCTTGGCCAACAGGCGACCGCGCTCTTCGTCGGCTGCCCGCCGTTCCGTCACGTCGCGAGCGATCCCTTCGAGGCCCACCGTCACCCCGTGATCGTCCATGACCGGAGACATGCTCTGCTCGAACCAGCGGATGGTCCCGTCACGGTGCTGGAGACGCAGCGCGAACGTCCGCGGACCGTCTGCTGTGAAGGCCCGTTCCAGGAGCGAGCGATCCTCCGGATGCACCACACGGAAGATGAGCTGGTCGTCCACGTAGAACTCTTCAACTCCGTAGCCGAGCAGGCGAGTCATCGCAGCGCTGACGTATTCGAAACCTGGCGTGGGCAGGAGCCGGTACCGGAAGATCACATCCTGTGCATGCTCCGTCAGCAGACGATGGCGCTCCTCGCTGCGCCGCAACGACTCTTCGCTACGCCGCTGACGAGAGACATCACGGACGACGGCGACGGCCAGATCGCCGTCACCGGTACTGAGCAAACTCAGGCTGATCTCCACGGGGAAGACAGAGCCGTCGCGACGGCGACCGTCAAGATCGAGGCCGCTGCCCATGGGGCGAGTCGCAGGGTGCTCCTGGTATATCTCGCGATGGATGATGTGGATCGCCCGCCTGTCCTCTGGAATGAGGACCTCGACGCGCTGGCCCTGGAGTTCATCGGGTGCGTACCCGAACAGTTCAGTCACATGTCGGTTGGCAAAGACGATCCGACCGGCCCGGTCGACCAGAACGATCCCGTCCGGCGCATCATCGACAATGACGCGGAAGAGTTCGTCTTGCAATTCAGGAATCGTATCCATGGGAGCATCCGAACGACTCACGAACCGGTACGATTCATGATAGTCGCCGCCCGCGGTGCGATGACGCCCGCGCCCCGACCGTCAGATTCCCCGACGCGTCCCCTACCCCTTGCGGAGCCGCCGTTCCGTGGCCAGTGTGGCCGCTTGCGTACGCCGGTCGACGTGCAGTTTCGCGTACAATTCAGACACGTAATTTTTCACGGTCTTCTCGCTCAGGGACAGGCGATCGGCAATCTGACGGTTCGTCAGCCCCTCGCCGATCATGTCCAGAATCCGGTCTTCCTGAGGCGTGAGATCGGCGAACTTGTCGTCCGCCGGGTGTTGCGCACTCCCATGCCGCATCCGCTCGAGCAGCCGGGTGGTCATCTGCGGGTCCAGCAGCGAGCCGCCCCGCCCCACAGTGACAATCGCTCGCTGGATCGCCGCAGTATCGAGGTCTTTCAGGACGTACCCCGCGGCACCAGCCAGCACGGCCGAGAACAGGGCATCCTCGTCGGCGTGCGACGTCAGAATCAGCACCTTCACATCAGGCTGCGCGTCTCTAATCTCACGACACGCAGTGACGCCTGAGCCATCCGGGAGGCGCAAGTCCATCACTACGACATCCGGGTGAATTTGTGCGGCCTCCTTGACGGCGCTGGCCACAGTGTTCGCTTCGCCCACGACTCGCAGCGCCGGATTTCGGTCGAGGATGGCCTGCAACCCCCGGCGGACCACCTCGTGGTCGTCGACCAGCATGATTCGGATCGGCGGCTCCGCGGGCGTACTGGAGGACTCGGTGAGCATCTGCGCCTCTTCCTACGCTCCTGTCCGGCTCGCTCTGGCCAGTATCACAGACTCCTGAGCGCCCGTTCGCCCCAAGAGTCCCCCGCTCGGGGTGACCTTCGGGCATTTCCGCGCGCCCGCACCTTGCGCGAACGGACCGCTGGAGCAACGTCCTTCGTGAGTTCCGCGGTCATGAACCAGGCGTGCCTCACCTCAGGATTGTGAAGTCGCGCCCCTGGGACTTGCGCTGGAGGGGACAATCGTGTCGCAGGGGACGCCCGAAAAGGGGTAAAACGTCACCTCAGCAGGGGACGGTAGACAGTGTTGTGGCCACCTTCCCCCGGAGACGATGACGAGGGCGTAGACATCGGCGTCCGGCCCTCAGATTCGGAATCCGACGTCAACGGTACCGTGACCCCCGAAGAGGAATTGCCATGTATCAGAGTGTCCTGCTCACCACCGACGGTTCCGAACTCGCGCGGGCGGCGCTCCGGCATGTCCCACAGGTTCTCGCGCCCGGGGGCACCGTGACCGTCGTCGAAGTGATCGACTCCCCGTCTCAGATCCTGGCCAAGACAACATCGGCGGGGTTCGAATACGGCAGCGTCGCCGCCCTGGGCCTCGAGCTGGTGGACCAGATGATTGCCGCCCAGCGGTCGGCCGCCGAAACCGAACTCGCTACGGTGAGGAAGGAGTTGGAGCGAGCAGGCGTCACGAATATCGAAACAGTCATCCTGCAGGGCGTCCCGGGTGACGCGATCGTGAGCGAGGCGCAGAAGCGCAAGGCCGAAATCGTGCTCATGTCCACCCACGGACGTTCAGGCTTCCGGCGTACTGTCCTTGGCTCCGTGGCGGATCACGTGTTGCGGCACATGGACGACATCCCCGTGCTGCTGGTCCACCCACGGGCCAAGTAGCGTCCGCTTTCCGCGCACTCGCCGGAGCCTGCGCGCGGACTCCGGCAACAGCGTCTGCCAGGAGATTGCGATGCCGGCGCCTCCCGCGACATCTCGGCCCGAACCGGAGTTGCGTCGAGCCCTGGGCCTCTGGCCCGTCACGATCTCCGGGATCGGGATCATCCTCGGCGCCGGGATCTACGTCCTCGTGGGCGAGGCATCAGCGGATGCGGGAAGCGCGACCTGGGTCGCCTTCCTCGCCGCCGCGGTGCTCGCGGCCGTGACCGGCTTCACCTTCGCCGAACTCGCCGGGATGTTTCCCGAGGCTGGCGCAAGCGCCGCCTACGCCGAGGAGGCCTTCGGATCACGCACCGGGTTCATCACCGGATGGCTCGACGTCATCGTCAACGTGGTCGGAGCGGGCGCGGTGGCGCTCGGCTTCGGCGGGTATGCGGAGGAGCTATTCGGTTGGGATCAGCGCGCGGTCGCCATCGCCGCGATCCTCGTCTGCGCGGTGATCGTCTATGCGGGGGTCCGCGAGACGGCCGGCCTGGCGATGCTATTCGCGGTCATCGAAGGAGGCGGGCTGCTGCTCGTGATCGCCGTGGGCCTCCCGGACCTACCGCCGGCGACGTTCTTTGATGCCCCGCACGGGATAACGGGGATCCTCGCTGCCACCGCGCTGGTGTTCTTTGCGTACGAAGGCTTTGAGGAGATGGTGTCGCTCTCGGAAGAGACCAAGGGCCCTACTTCAACCATCCCCCGTGCCGTCCTGCTGGCCGTCGGGATCACCTCCGTGTTCTACCTTACGGTGGCGCTGGTCGCGACAGCGGTGGTCCCGTGGCAGGAACTCTCAGTGTCCGCGGCCCCGCTGGCGCTCGTCGTGCGGACCGCTGCGAACGACCGGCTGGCCGATGCGCTGTCGGTGATCGCGCTCTTTGCCACGTTCAACACCGTGCTGCTCCTCCTGGCAACCGGTGCCCGGATCACCTACGGGATGGCACATCGACGGCTCCTGCCTGGCGTGCTGGCTGCCGTCTCCGGCCGGGGTACGCCCTCGACGGCGACGCTGGTCCTCACCTCGATCGCCGCAGCGTTCGTCCTCTCAGGGAACATCGGCTTCGTCGCCCAGGTCACCACGTTCGCGGTGTTCGGCCAGTTCCTTGCGGTCAACGCTGCCGTGATCGCACTCCGGCGATCCCGTCGCGACCAGGTGCGCCCATTCCGCATTCGCGGGACGGTCGCGGGCGTACCGGTGACCGCCGTGGTCGGCCTGGCAAGCACGCTGCTCTTCGCCGCGTTCATGGATCGCGATGCGTTGACTGCGGGGGCCGGCGCGCTGGCGCTCGGGTTCGTTGCCTCGCTATTCGTGCTTCGTGGGCGCAGGGCCTGAGCCGCCGGCTACCGCGTCAGCAACCCCAGGTCCCGCAGTTTCGCATCAACGATTTCCCCGAGCGTCGGCTCGCCCGCATCCGCTAACTCACAGCGAGCGCGCAGGATCGGCTGCGGGACGTTGACCAGCGCGGCGAGATCAATCGGCGTCCCGGAGACAATGAAATCCACCGGGGTTGCCGCGATGCTGCGCCCAAGCGCGGCCAGCTGCGCAGCCCCGTATCCCAGCGCGGGCAGTACGGATTTCACATGCGGATAGCGCCGCAGCATCCCCCGGATCTCCTCGTCGGCGTACGGCAACGGATCGACCACCACCGCGCCCGCCTCGACCGCCGCCGAGTATCCGGCGCCGAAGGGTAAGCCGCCGTGCGTCAGAGTCGGGCCATCGTCCACCGCAAGGACACGCCGCCCTCTCACCCGTCCCGCGAAGTCCAGCGTGACGGGCGAGGCTGCCCGCACCACTGTCGCCCGCGGGTTCAGTGCACGAGCCCTGATCTCCGCTTCCACGACCTGTTCGTCGGTGGCCGCGTTCACCTTCGCCAGCACCACCACGTCCGCCATCCGCAGCGTGGCCTCGCCGGGGTGGTACGCCGCCGCATCCGCGGAGCGCAGCGTGTCGGTCAACACGACGTGCAGGTCCGGACGGACAAACGGGAAGTCGTTGTTCCCGCCATCCCAGATGATCACGTCAGCTGCGTGCTCAGCCTGCGCCAGCACCTCGGCGTAGTCGACGCCCGCGAACACCACCGTCCCGGTGGCGATGTGTGGCTCGTACTCCTCGCGTTCCTCGATGGTGCAGTCGGCGACATCGAGGTCCTCACGCTAGGCGAACCGCTGCGACCGCTGGCGATCGAGGTCTCCATACGGCATCGGATGGCGCACCACCGCGACGCGCAGCCCGTGGGTGCGGAGGCGTCGGCTGAGCCAGCGGGCCGTCTGCGACTTCCCGCAGCCCGTCCTCATCGCCGAGATCGCAATGACCGGAACGGACGCCGTGAGCATCGTGGCGTCAGTGCCCAGGATCCGGAAGTCCGCCCCCATCGCCAGCGCACGAGAAGCTGCATGCATGACGGTCTCGTGCCGCACGTCGCTGTACGCGAAGATCACCTCATCCGCCTGCTCGCGCTGGCCGATCGCTTCGAGGTCGTTCTCTTCTTCGATCGGAATGCCGTCCGGATACAGCGGGCCCGCGAGGGAGGCGGGGTAACGGCGGCCAGCGATCCCCGGGATCTGCGCAGCCGTGAATGCCACCACCTTCACCTCGACATCGTGACGGAAGACCACGTTGAAGTTGTGGAAGTCTCGCCCAGACGCACCCATGATCACGACGCGTCGCGGGACACCCCGGTCGTCAGGCATGGCTCGTCCACCTCTCTCGGACGGACAACACTGTCACGATAGGCCAAACCCCGCCTGTTGCTTCAGCGGACGGGGCCCATCGCTGCCGCGCGAACGCGATGGGTCGGAAGGCGCTCCGCCCAGCGGACGGAGAACAGCAGCACGGCTGAGAGGCCAAATCCGATCGTGTAGAGCCAGTACGGGATCGAGTACGACCCAGTTAGGTCGAAGAGGAACGCTCCGCCGATCGAACCGGCCAGCTGACCCACGAAGGCCACCATCGCCACGCTGCCGCTGACCGCACCGAAATGCCTGACACCGAACACATGGGCGATGAAGAGCGGTTCCAGCATCGGACCGAATGCCCCGCCGACGCCCCACAGTGCTACGAAGATAGCGATACCGACCGTGTCCGTGTTGATCAGGAGCGCAGCCAGCGCGACCCCTTGGGAGATCGCCACGATCACCCCTACCGGGTATGGCGACTTGTACCTGGACAACGTCATCCCGAGCGGCAGCCGCGCGATCGTGCGGACGAGCGAACTCACAGCGAAGATCGCGGCACCGGCCTGCACACCTCGGCTGTGGAAGAAATCGATGCCGAGGTTCGTGACCGAACCCTGCCCCATGAAGAAGAGCATCAGGCCCACACCCAGGAGCCAGAACGCGGTGCTGCGAAGCGCCTCGGTGGCGGTGAATCCCCAGTCGTCCTCGGCGGCCAGCAGGCGCCGTCCGCGGTCGCTCTTGCCGACACTCGGCTCCAGACCGAGGTCCGCCGGACGGTCACGGACCAGGAACAGCGCCGTCACGCCCTGTACCACCAGAATCGTGACGGCGGTGATCTGCATCGTGAACGACCAGCTCGTCCCGGTCTGCACGCTCGCGAGCAGCGGCAGCAGCGTCGCACCACCGAGGCTGAATCCGATCGTGACGACGCCGATCGCAGACTGGCGCTGGCGTCCGTCGAACCAGCGCGTCATCAACCAGTTGAACGGGATCGGCTGCGAGAACCCGCGGACGAAACCGACCAACGACCACCCCAGGAACAAGACCGGCAATCCGTTCGCCAGCGAAGTGACTACGAGTGTGGCGGGGAGCAGGACGGAGCCCAGCAGGAGAGGCCCTCGCGAGCCGTGCCGGTCGATGTACCGACCGACAAACGGGCCGACCAGCGCAGAGACGGCCTGGCCCGCCATGAACACCGTCACCACCGGTGTGCGGGCCACACTAAAGTCGTCGGCGATGGCGGGAATCCAGAGGCCCACCGCCCAGAATGTTGCCATGTTCGAGACGGTGTTATTGATGACAGCCGCGCAGACGAGGAGCCAGCCATAGTGCACTGGCAGGCGGTGCGCGATGGCCCTCATTGGTGCCCCCCTGCCGTCTTCAGCGCCACGGGCTACAGCCAGCCGCCGGAAGCGGAACGGTAACATCCGCCTCGCGTACTGACCGGCGATTGGAGCGCGCCGGCGCCACATCTCGATCGTCCGCCGACGGATTCAAACGAAACGTGCAACGCGAAACGGACGAGCACTGTTTACAGCCTTCGCATACACCTTGTATCCTCCGGCCGACCGGTGCTCGCGGCCATGGTCGCGTTGCGCGCTGAACTGCGAGGGACGCAATGGCCACCGAGGCGAAGCCCGAGAAGTACATCACCTCGTTCCAGCAGCTAATGGAGGAGGGCCGCAAGAACGGATACCGCCTCGACTGGCTGCTTCCGCGTGAAACATTCGGTGCACGGATCGACTCAGACCCCGACGCGGGTGGCCTGCTTCTCCAGGACATCGACCGTGGCCCGTTCGCCGAAATCCCTGACTGGTCAAACAACATGAGCGGCCGTCCGCGCGGGTCATTGACACGGGCCAACGCAGCACGCGTCGGCAACTACTCCATCCGGACGAAAGGCGACATCTGGCTGAAGAACGCCTCCCAGCTCTACGAGGAGGCTGTGCAACGTCAGTGGTCCTCCGCTGTGGATGTCCCGTGGGAGACGATGGAGGAACTCCCGGACGACATCGAGCGGGCCGAGTGCCAGCTCGCCACGTTCCTGACCGAGGTGGAATTCGTCGCAGGTGACGTCCCCGGAAAGTGGATCTCCCAGACCACGCCGGACTACTACGAGCCACGCATGTTCCTGATCTCCCAGATCATGGACGAAGCGCGGCACATGGACGTGTTCCGCAAGCGAGCCTTCGCCAACGGCGGCGGGCTGATGTCACAGACAACGAACGTCGCGCTTTCCGGCGGCGCTATAGACTCCGCACGCGACTTCACAGAGATGTCCGCGCGCCTGCACATCTCGGGCGAGGGCCTGGTGCTCTCGATCTTCCGGATGGGAGAGCGCATGTCCTACAACGCAGCGGAGAAGGCGATCTACCGGCTGGCGGCCTCGGACGAGTCGCGGCACGTCGCGTTCGGCGTGATGCACCTCCAGTACCTTTCCCAGACGGACCCGCAACGCAAAGAGGAGATCCACTCCTACCTGGACGAGATCGAACTGGGTCTGATTGCCGGCACCGGTGGGCAGAACCCCGCCCAGCGCGGGACACCGTCCAGTGCGGCGCTGGCCATCCTGCTCGGCGGCGGCTCCGATCCAACCTTGATGGCGGAGGGCGCGCAGATCGCCCTCGCTGTCCGGCAACGGCAGGTCAAGGAGTACGTCCAGCGCGTGAAGGTGGCCGGCCTGGGCGAGCGATTTGAAAACGGCCGCGCCAACGCCACCCTCGCCGCGTACGTTTCGGCGTAGGGAGCGTTCTCGATCCTTACCCCGGACGGGACGGCCCGCGGCGTCCCTGTCACTCCTGCGCAACGTCAGAGGCGTCACCGGAGGCTCCATGGTCCAGCAGCAGCACCAACCGACCGGTGGCAAACGCGATCCGGGCGGCGATCCCGTCCCCGAGTTGCCTGACCTCTCCTGGATAGACAAGACACTCGGCTGGGGCATCAAGGCACGCGTCGAGCCATTCGGCGGCGGCATGACTGTGGACGCGCTCAACATCGGTGTCTATGCCGAGGTACCAGACCACATTCCCTTCCGAAACCGTCTCCCACGAGGGGCCTACCCCGCACCGGGGGCAGGCTCCATCGGCGGCTACTACCTGCAAGACAAGCACGAGCAGTGGGCCGACTGCGCCGGCCGGCTCTACGAAGAGGCCATCTCCCGCCGCTGGTCGACCGCAACGGATATCCCGTGGGAGACCGCGCACGGCCTGAACGACGACGTGGAACTGGCGATCTGTCAGCTCGCGACCGAACTGTCGCAGCACGCCTCGGTGGAGACCGAGGTCATTTCAGGCTGGCTCCAGAACCTGAGCCCGGGGTACCACGAGGTGAAGCTCTTCCTCTCAACCGCCACATACGACTCTGCGCGTATGTTCGAGGGGTACCGCAAGCGCGCCATGGTCAACGGCGGCGGGATGATGCTCGAAAGCCCAGGCGGTATGAACCGCGCGATCTTGGAGACATACGCCGGATGGTCGCAGACCGTCCTCGGCATGTGGTTCGTCCGGAACTCGTTGGACACCACCATCCTCCGCTACCTCGCGGCGTACGGCCCGACCGAGGCCGACCGTGCACTGGCTGCGCGGCTCATCCCCGACCGAATGCGGGCGGCGGCGTACGCCACGGACCACATCCGCTTCGCGATCTCGAAGAAGCCCGAGCTCGCGATCGGGTTCCAGGTCTGGCTGGGCGGAGTGGAATACGCTCAGGCGCGTGACCTGCGTGACCCCGTGCTCACCGAGGCGCTCGCGATCATCTTCGGGCGTGGCGTCGCCGGGATGGACGACGGCATGACGGTCGTGCGCCGGCTGCTGCAGGACTTCGTGAAGACGTACCTGTCACGGTGCAAGCAGGCGAACCTGGACCGCAGCAAGTCGTTGTCGGGTTCGTTCCAGGTGATGCTCAGCGGCATGCCCGCCCCGCCGCGACCACAGGCGTAGCGAAGGCCAGGGGGACGCGTGCCGCTCTTTACCTACCGCTGTGAGGCCTGCGGGGCGATCTTCGAGGCGCTCGTGCGCTCCGGTCGGGCCGAACCGACGGCATGTCAGACCTGCCATGCGACCGCGATCAGGCGCCAGCCCTCGGCGTTCGCGGTCACACACAGCGAGGTGGACGCGCTCCGCTCCCTGGACCCGATGTACAAGCGGATGGTGGAAGACCAGATGGCGCGGACACCGGACGCGGAACCGATGCGGCACCTCAACAAGTTGACCCCGTTCAGCGCGGCCCCGGATCCGGGCCCGCCGATCGATTTCTAGTCGGGCCCGAGACCGCAGAGAGAAGGACTGACATGGTCGATATCGAGTTCCCGTCGGTGGCGTGGTTTCAGGCACTGGCCGACATCACGAAGGAAGACCCGACATACCGGAAACTCGGCCGGCTCAATGCCGTCATCGTCTTCAAATGCGGCGACAAACACATCAGCGCCAACTTCGATGTCCTGAACATCCATGAGATCCGCGAGGTCGGGGAGAACGTGCGCCGCGACGCCGACTTCGTCATCGAGATGGCGCCGGGCGTGTGGCGCGGGATGCTGGACGACATCAACCAGAACGGCCATGCGTCGCTCGACTGGACACTGAACACGCTCGACCTGCGGTTCGACGAGCCGATCCACCGGAACGAGTTGCAGGATGGGTTCAAGGCGGACATGTTCTTCCGCTACAACCCCAGCCTGCAGGTCTTCTTCGACAATGCCTCGAAGGTCCCCACGAGATTCGTCGCACCTGTCGCGTAGCCTGATGCACGGTCTCGAGCCCGCGCAGCACACGAGGAGGCCGCCCATCCGGCGGCCTCCTCGTGTCAGCACCTGTCGCCTCTACTGCGGCGTCTGGCCGGATTGGCGGTAGTGCTCGAAGTTCTCCATCGCGCGTTGCACCATCGGACGCCGGCGTTGGCCCTCTGGCCTGCGCAGCGCATAGTCCGGATCGCCCTCCCCGATCGACGAGAGCATGTGCAGGTTGAAGCCGTCGTGGATGTGTGCGGTAAAGCCCTGCGCGTCTTCGGCCTGATTGATCGCCTTCTTCGTCATCCACAATTGGAACGGGTCGTTCTCCGCCACCCGGGCCGCGTACGCCATCACCTCCGCATCGAGGCTGGCGCGGGGGATCACGCGGTTCACAAAGCCCAGGTCGAGGACTTCCTGTGCCGACAGAAAGCGCGACTCGAATAGGACTTCCTTCGCCTTCCGTGAGCCGAGATCCCACGGGACGGAGAAGTACTGGAAGTTCGCCGGAAGGAACATCGCGTCCTCCGCCGCGAAGATGATGTCGCAGGCGGAGGCGATCGCCCACCCGGCGAAGATGCAGTACCCCTGCACCGCCGCGATAGTCGGCTTACGCAGGTTCCGCCACCGCAGGTTTGCCTCCACGTTCAGGTCATAAGCCCGACCGTAGCGCCCGCGGACACCACCCTGCGTGGGGCGCGCCTCGCGGTCTGCCAGTTCCTGCGCCGTGCCGAGGTCGTGACCGGCAGAGAAGTGGTCGCCTTCACCCATGAGGACGACCACCCCGGTCCCGAGGTCGTCCTCGGCAGCCTGGAACGCGTCGTCAAGTTCCTCGGTGAGACGACGACTCTGGGCGTTGCGGGCCTGGGGACGGTCGAGGATCAGCCGCCGTACCCGTCCGACCTGTTCCGTGCGAATGCATTCGTACTCCATCAGATGGCCCCCACATCCACGCCGTCCGGTGGGCCTATGCCCGACACGCCAAGGCGCACCAGTTCGTCCACTTCGGCTGCGCCCATGCCCAGCAGTTCTTCCAGCACTTCATACGTGTGCTGCCCCTGGAGCGGCGCGTGGCGCACGATCGTGGCGGGGGTCCGGCTGAAGTGCATCGGCAGCGCTGACTGCAACCGACGCCCAACCTCCGGGTGGTCAACCTCGCGCACAACGTTCCGCGCGCGCAGGTGCGCATCTTGCGCAACCTCCAGCGAGTCGAGGACCGGGGCCGCGAGGACACCAGCGGTAACCAGTCGGGCTGCGAGGTCGTCTCGGTCGGCCTCGGCCGCCCACGCCGCGATGACGGCCTCCAGCGCGTCCTCGTTCGCCTTCCGTGCAGCGTTCGTCGCAAAGCGGGAATCGGAACGCCACTCCGGGTGGCGAGCCGTCTCGCACAGCGCGCCCCACTGCGCCTCCGTCTCGCACGCCAGGGCGATCCAGCGCTCTGTGCCCAGCGTCGCGAAGATGCCATGCGGCGCGAATGTCGTGTGCCGGTTCGCGAGGCGCGGGCGCTGGGTCCCGTTGGTCATGAACTCGAGGGCGGCATCGCCGACGACGGAGAGGTTCGCCTCCTGCATCGATAAGTCGATGTACTGGCCGCGGCCCGTGCGCTCGCGGTGATGCAGGGCGGCCACGATCCCTAGCACCCCGTACAGCCCTGCGACCGGATCGGGGTACATCTGGCCCGAGTTCAGCGGAACGCCGCCGGCATACCCGAGGAGCGCAGACTGACCCGCCGTCGGCTCGATCGTGCCTCCGATGCCCGGCACGTTCGCCCACGGGCCGTCATGCCCGTACGCGGAGAGGCTCGCGACGATGACGTCCGGCTTGATCTGCGCCAGCGCCGCGTAGTCGATGCCGAGGTTGCCGAGGACGCGCGGGGAGAAATTCTCCGCCACGAAATCCGCGAACACCACGAGCCGCCGGAATATGTCGATGCCCTCGGAGGTACCGAGGTCGAGCGTGATGCAGCGCTTGTTCAGGCTCACGGAGTTATACAGCGGGTTGCAATTCCACGGGTGCTGCGCCGTCGCCGAATCCCGAATGCCGCTCATGATCGGCGCCCCATAGTCGCCGCGCCATGAATCTGGCCGCGCACGGAACTCCACCTGGATCACGTCCGCGCCCATCATGCCGAGCAGCGCGGTGCACCAGTTCCCCGCCCATGCCTGCGTCAGCACGACCCCACGCGTCCCGTGCAGGGGGCCGGCGGTCGGCGGCGGCGTCATACGGAGGCCTCCGGGTCGCGCAGGACCTCGGCGGTGTGTTCACCAGGACCGGGCGCGCGGTGACGAAGCGCGAGCGGCGTTGCGCTTGCCTTGAACGGTGCGCCCGGCATCTCCGGCGCGGTCGGATCACCTTCGGGGCGCACCCAGAAGCCGCGCGAGCGAAGGTGCTCGTTCACGGCAAGCTCGGCCATTGTCAGCACGGGGCCAGCGACGACGCGGCGCACCGCGAGCTCTTCGAACAACTCTGCCTTGTCCCACTGCGCCATCGCCTCGGTCACCCGTCCCATGTACTCGTCGCGGTGCTGCTGCCGGTAGAACGAGGCGCCCCACCGCGGGTCCTCGGCCAGATCGGGGAGCCCGAGAAGATTCATCGCATCGCGCCAGAAATGCGCGCGTGACAGCGTGAGCGCGAAGTGGCCGTCCTTCACCGGGACCGGCCCTCCGAGGGTGTCGGTTGCGTCGCGCCGTCGGAACACCTCGTTCGCATAGGTGGAGCGGGCGAGGGCGGGCGCGAACATTCCGGCCAGCACGTCGACCTCCGCCACGTCCACCTCCTGGCCCTCCCCGGGGTGACGATCACGGTGGAAGAGAGCAGCGACAATCGCACTTGAAGCGGCGATGCCGGCACACATCGAACTGCCCCACGCCGCGGGCTTCAACGGCTCGCGGTCGATGTTGCCGTTGATCGATGCCCACCCGCTGCGCGCGGCATCAGTGAGGTCGTTACCGGGCACCTCGGCCAGCGGGCCGTCCATGCCATGCGGCGTGACGTGCCCCATGATCAGCGAGGTGGCACCAAGGTCAGCGTAGCGCAATCGCCGAGCGGCGAGTTCTGACGGCCGGTAGGACGAGACGAGGATGTCGACCCGTCCGGCGAGCCGCCGCGCGGTCGCCTGCCCCTCGATGGAATCGAGGTCGATCGTGACCGAGCGCTTGTCGGCGAGCCAGTATGCGGCCGGGATGCTCGTCCCGTCCGGGCCGAACGGAGCAATCGTCCGGAGCGGATGGCCTGACGGCGGCTCCACGACCACCACGTCGGCGCCGAGCGCGGCAAGCATCCTCGAACACCACGCTCCCGCGGTGGTGGTCGAGATATCGAGGACATGGATGCCATCCGGTGCGGCGTGCATCGCCACTCCTCAGCCTGTTATGCCATGCCGCGCTTCGCGACGGCGAACACGGTCGTGTGACGCTGGCGGATCAGTTCGCGGCCGCCGCCATCGTAGGTGGAGCAGTCGAAGATCCCGTAATGGTGGCCCTTGCGCTCGTACGTCTCGTGGAAGGTCGCGGTCGTGACGAGGTCGGGCGTCCCGACGGCGGGGGCGAGCCACTGAATGTGGCTCTTCGCATGGATCGCCGGGCCGTAGTCGTACGTGTGGTGCAGGACGCGGATCGGGCGCGCCGCCACCCACGCCGGATGCAGCCGTGCGTTGGGGCCGCGGAACAGTTCGTGGTCGGCCTCCTGGTGCCGCCGGACGGACACTTCAGCTCCGCTGATGCCCTCCGGCCCACCGAGGGGCGCCAGCTGCCGTCCGACCGGCGCGATCTCCGGGGTCAGCGTCGGATGCACCGCCATCTCCGGCTCCGCCGGGCGGTACGGCGTCTTCGTCAGTTCACCGAGCCACGGCGCATCGCCGAGGCCGAGCTCCCCGGAGATGCGGTCGTGGCCGTCAGCGCCGGTGATCCGCAGCAGCCAGTGGTCGGCCTCCGGCGTGACAGTGATCGTCAGATCATCGCCCGGATACGTGGGACGGCGGAAGGCGATCTCCACCCAGCCGTGGTCGAGCCAGTCTGTGCCCAGCGCGTCGAGGATCGCCGGCGACGCCCAGCCCCAGACCGTGGCCCCGCCGACAAGCGCGGCCTGATAGCCATACTCTCTCGCGCCATCCGTGGAATGGATCGCGTTGCCGATATCCGGCCGGTCCGGGTTGCCGAGGAACGCGGTGAGCTTCCGTTCCCCGCTCTTCCGTTCGGTGGTCATCTTCGTCCCTATTCGCCCGGCGACCCGAGCCACTCATGCAGGACTTCGATCGTGTGCTCGCCGGGATCCTCCGACCACGGCCGGTCAGCCTCGGGTGGCCCGCCTTCGAGGCGGAACGGACGGCCAGGCACGCGGACGTCGAAGCCGCGTGGCCCAGGGATCGAGCGCATAAACGCGCGCGCCTCGAGTTGCGGGCACGCGAAGAGATCGTCGACCGTCTGCACGAGCGCGAACGTCAGGTGCAGCTTCTCCGCCTGCTCGAACCATTCCTGCGCCGTCTGCCGCTGGAACGGCGGCACGAAGAGTTCCAGGAACTCCTGGTAGTGCTGCATCCGCCCCTCGGCCGTCTGGAAGCGGTCCTCCGCGAGCCTCGGTTCATCGAGCAGAACGGCAACGCCCTTCAGGTCCATGGTCGCAACGGCACCCGGCGCGCAGTAGACGAAGCGGTCGGACGCGGGCACCATCCGGAGCCCCTGCTTCACCCGTTGTTCACGACACGCCACTTCACCCCGGTTCACATACGCCGAGGTCTGCGAGTACGTGTGGCCCGCGAGGGCCTCCACCATCGAGACATCGACGCGACGCGTCCCGCCGTCCCGGCGCGCTGCACGGTTCGCCGCGAGCGCCGACGAGGCCGCTGCGACACCGCCGGCCATCGCCGCCGCGTAGGGCGGCAGTTGCATCGGCGGCTGGTCGTACTCCCCCGTGAGGAACATCAGGCCACTCGCCGCCTGCACGACGAGGTCGCTTGCCGCCCACGTAGATCGAGGGCCGCTGATCCCAAACGGCGATATCGAGACCATCGCGCCGCGCGGCTCCAGCGTCTGGAACAACGCAGGGTCGAGGCCGGACTCTGCACAACCACCCACCGAGAAGTCACCCACGACGATGTCTGCCGCGTTGGCGAGGCCCTCGATGATCTCGCTGTCACCCTCGACCCAGCGCTTGCCGTGGTTCACGAAGGCGAACGCGCCGCCCTCGCCGGCCCCCCATCGCCCGCCACGAAGGCGACCCGGCTCACCATCGCCCGGATCGACCTTCACCACGTCCCATCCGACCTCAGCGAGGAGTTTCGTCGTGTATGCGGCGCCGACGCCGGTGGCGAGGTCGAGCGCCCGGGGCCGCCGCGTGTCCGGCTGAGCCGTCATCGCGCGAACCTCCGCCAACCGTCATGCGAGTCGTCCACACGGCTCAACTCGCCGCGGTCGATGCGCAGCGCGGTCTGTTCCGGCGTCGTACGGGATCGGGGTGCCGGCGCGGGGAGCGATCCCACCACACCTGATTCGACGGCTGCCTCGATCTCGGCGGTCGAGAGACCTGCAACCTCCGAGAGCACCCACTCGTTGTCCGCGCCGAGCCCGTGCGGTGGCTGCATCGGTATGTCGCGCCCACCGCCGAAGGTCGGTCCGGCGACCGGCATCGATCTCTCGCCGTCGCCGAGCAGGCCGAAGTAGCCGCGCGCCCACAGGTGCTCATCCGCCGACTGGTCGGCCGCGTCCGCCACCTCGGCAGCCGCAATGCCTGCCGCCTGCAGCGCCGCGACCACGACGTGTCCGTCGCGCGACGCGAGCGCGGAGGCGAGGGTGATTTCGGCCCCGGTGCCGTCCTCGGACAGGGAGACGCCGAGGACTCCGGCAAGCACTGGCATCTGCTCCCGCGTCGCCGAGATCGCGACATGACGGTCGAGGCCCAGCGTTGAGAAGACCGCGTGGAGCGCATAGCGCCGGTCGCTGTTCCCGATCCGCCTCGGGGGCGGCGCGCCGAATGACCGCTCCGCCACTACTGGCCCCAGCTGGCTGATCTGCGTCTCATACAGGGAGATGTCGATGTGCGTGCCCTTGCCGGTGGCGTCGCGATGGTCGAGCGCGGCCAGGATGGCGAACACGGCATTGAGACCGCATGTGTTGTCCGCGTAGACGATGGTGCCGGGCCGTCCGGGCCACGCATCTGCCGGACCGATCATCTCGTTGTGCCCGCTGATCGCCTCAGCGCCAGGCCCGAACAGCGGGCGCTCTCCCCACGGGCCGGTGGTACCGAAGCCGGTCAGCGAGACGTAGATGACGTCTGGCTTCCGCGCACGGATCGAGGCGTAGTCGATACCGAACTGGCGCATGACGCGCGGCGTGAAGTTGTGCGCCACGATGTCGCACCCCGCCGCGACACGTCGGAACAACTCGGGCCCGCCCTCCGTCCCGAGGTCGAGGCCCAGCCGTCGCTTGCTGCGAAACAGGTCGGGCTCCGGCTGCGCCGCGCTCCCTCGTCTGTGCGACTCGACACGGATCACCTCCGCGCCGAGGTCGGCGAGGTGCCGGGTGGCGAAGGGAAGTGCGGCGGCCTGCTCCATGGAGAGCACACGGATGCCCTCGAGCGGTCGGTCCATGGGCCCCCCTTCGGCGCAGCAGCGGCAAACGATATCACCTGGGCGAACGGCGGAGCGTCCCCACCGCCGCTAGAACATCGCGATCGGGTTCACCGGCGATCCCGTACCACCGAGGACGACCAGCGGCGCGATGGTGAGCATGAACTCGTACTGCCCCGTCTCCGCGCAGACCTCGGACAGCGTCTCGAAGTTGGCGTTGTCGAGGAGCGGCAGCCCCATGTGTGGGATAGCGATGACGTGCAGCGGGATGCGCTCGCCGGTGTACTCCTGACCGGACGCCTCCTGCAGGTCCCACCCCATGAGTGCGGCGCCGGTGTCATGCAGGAACTCGAGGACG
>VGPD01000015.1 GCA_016875635.1 Chloroflexota bacterium | reverse complement strand
GTATCCCGACTGGCCGTACTCGGTCTTCTCGATGATCCACCACCAGAAGGTGGCTGGTGTGGAGGAGACCGCCCAGGCGATCAGCCGAGAGACCGGCATCACTGCCTACCAGGTCCTGTACTCCACCACCGAGTACAAGAAGATCCGTCTCCCCTATTTCATCGAGGCCTACGACCGTTGGGAGGCGCTCTGCGCCGCCGCCGCCGAAGAGGTGACGCGATGACGACGCACGCACATCCCGGGGCGCACACGGTGCCCGGGGATGCGCCTCGGATGCCACGAGGCGTCCAGAGTGTGAAATTCACGTTCTTCCGAATGCCAGGCGAAGGGCGACGGCTTCCAGTGACGGAACGGGCCCGGCTGGGCGAGGCACTGCTCAGCCTCCTCGACCGCTCGGGTGAACAGATGGTGACGCGCGCCTATGTCACAGCGGGTACCCGCGGGGACGTGGACGTGTTGTTGTGGCAGGTCCACGACGACCTGCGCGTGGTGATGGACTGGCATGGTGCACTGAAGGCTTCCGCGGTCGGCTCCTGGCTGGAAGTTCCGCGCTCGTACCTCTCGATGACGACGCGTTCGCTGTATACGAACACCCAGCACGAGGGCGCGGCCTCGCGTGAGCGGCTCCGCGCGGACGGCGGTACGGACGAGTTCCTCTTCGTCTATCCGATGGCGAAGACGCGCGCGTGGTACGCGCTCCCGGCGGCTGAGAGTCAGCGGATGATGGACGAGCACATCGCCGTGAGACACAAGTACCACGACATCAAGATCAACACGACGTACTCGTACGGACTGGACGACCAGGAGTTCGTGGTCGCGTTCGAGGGGGATGACCCCGGGTCGTTCCTGGCGCTCGTGCGTGAGTTGCGTGACACCGATGCGTCCGCCTACACCCTGTTCGATACGCCGATGTACACCTGCCGCCGGATCCCGCTGGAGGAGATGCCCGCCGCCCTCGGCCTGACCTGACGCGGACGCCTACTTCGCGAGGGGGAGCGAGACTTCCACGCGCAGGCCGCCTGAGGTCGGGCGGGAGGCGCTGACGCTGCCTCCCCGGCGCTCCGCCAGTGAACGCACGATCGCGAGGCCCAGGCCGGCGCCGTGGCCCGTGCCGGGCGTGCGCGCTTCGTCCAGTCGGGCGAACCGCTCGAAGATCGTGTCCACCTGTCCATCCGGGATGCCGGGGCCGCTGTCCTCCACTGCCAGCACGGCGTTTCCGCCGCGCTCGCTGAGCTCGACGCGCACCGGCGTTCCCTCTGGCGTATGTGCCGCGATGTTCTCCAGCAGTGCGCGCACGATCCGGCGGATCTCCGCGCCCTCAGCGGCGGTCTTCAGCGGCGCGAGCACGGTGCTGACGGTGTGGCCACGGCGGTCGAGGACTCCTCGCATCTGGTCGATGACCGCGTTCAGTTCGGTAACGGCGTCGCTTTCGGCGTGGCCGGGTGTGCCCTCCTCGGCCCGCGCCAGTTCGAGGAGGTCATCGATGAGCGTGGCGGCCTCCTGCGTCACATCGCGGATCTCCTCCACACTTTCGCGATGGGAGGCAGGCAGTGGCTCGCGCAGCAGCAGGTCTGCGGAGGCGCGGATCACCGCGAGCGGCGAGCGCAGCTCATGAGAGGCGTTTGCCACGAACGAACGCTGGCGGTCGTATGCGGATTCCAGGGGCTGGAGGGCATGCCCGGCGAACAGGTATGCGCCGCCCAACGAGAGCAGTCCGCCGCCCACACCGACCATCGCGAGGGCAATCAGCACGGAGCGGACCTGTCGGTCGTACTCGTCGAGGTTGCGGGCGCCGACCACCGCGCCTTCCGTGTGTCCTCCCACCATGACCGGACTCGCGAAGATTCGAAGCCGCCCCCCGTCGTCCTCGATTGTCTCCCACGCGGACTGTCCCGCGAGTGCTGAACGCACCGCGTCGGAGTCCGCGATCTCTTCCGTGTCGATCCGGCGGGGGTTGGCGGCGAGCTCACCATCGGCGCGGAACACCAGAAGGAACACATCGCTGGTCGAGCCCAGGTCATTGACCGTGGTGTCGTCCGGGAAGGGGAGCATGCGTGGATCGAGGCGTGGTGTGTTCGATCGAGGCGTAGATGTGGCGCGAGGCGTCGCATCCGCGGTCGTGGTCGCCTCAACAGTCGGTGTCGCGGACGGCCGCCCCAAGCCGAGGCCAGGTCCGCGCCCCTCGGACGGCCGCCCCAAGCCGAGGCCAGGCCCGCGCCCCTCGGACGGCCGCGTGAGCGGGAGTCGGCGCGGTGCCTCCAGCCATTGTGTGACGGCGCTGGAGATGCCGTCTTCGAGTTCGTACCGCAGCGTGCGAGTCACGGCCGTGTAGGTCACGGTCGAGAGGATGAGCAACAGGATCAGCAGCGCCCCGCTGTACCACAGCGTCAGCCGCAGCCGCGCACGGCGGATCATCTAGGCGTCCCGGTCGAGCCGGTAGCCCACGCCGCGCACGGTCGCGATCGCGACCGCGTCGCCCAGTTTGCGCCGGAGATAGTGGACGTAGAGGTCGACGGCGTTCGGTTCTGGTTCGGCGTCGAAACCCCAGACGGCCGAGAGGATGGCCTGTCGCGTGAGTGCCTGTCCGGTGTGTCGCATCAGGTGTTCCAGGAGGCGGTACTCCGTCGGAGACAGGTCGACCACGCTACCGTCCACGTTCGCCTCGTGGCGCCGGACGTCGAGGGTCACACGACCCGCGTGCAACAGGTCACCCTCCGCGCCGGCCGCCCGGCGTACCAGGGCACGGACACGTGCGGTGAGCTCATCGAATGCGAACGGCTTCACGAGGTAGTCGTCCCCACCGATGTCGAGGCCCTTCACTCGGTCGTCGATCTGGCCGCGTGCGGTCAGGAAGATCACCGGGGTGTCCAGTCGTTCCGCGCGGAGTCGGCGGACAGCCTCGAATCCGTCCACACGGGGCATCATCACGTCCATCACGATGAGGTCAGGGCCCGCTTCGCGGGCCAGGAACAGGGCCTCTTCGCCGTCCTGGGCCACCTGGACGTCGTGGCCCTCGGCGGTCAGCCCTCGCTCGACGAGGCGTGCGAGGCGGGTGTCGTCTTCGGCAATAAGGATTCGCATGCACCCAGCGTACGGCGGATTCCTGTGACCGTGCTGTGTCGGTGTTCGGTGTTCACAGCCTCCCGTGACCGGGTTCCAACCATGCTCCAAACGGAATGCGAGACGGTATCGTTCATGCGATGGGCCGGGTTGCGGGTCACTCTCGTACTCCGGCGGCCATGGATTCGGCTCGGCAACGGACGAGACGGATGCCGTGCGGGGGTGTCATGCGGCGGACTCTGGTCAACCTGTTCGTAGCGGTCACGTCTTTGGGGGTGCTCGCCGGCTCGTGGCTCGGCGTCGTCCGGGCAGACGAGTCGCGTCGTGCTCGCGAGGCGGCGGATCAGGAAGCCGCGGCGCTGGTCGAGGCGCTGCGCGCCGTCGGTGTCCAACCGACACCCGCGAACCCCGTGGCGAGTCCCGCCATCCCAAACGGCATGCCCGCCGTCTCGCCGACGGCGTTGCCCACGGCCGTCATCCCAACCGCGACCGCAGTCGCCGGGGCTTCCGCCACCGCGACGCCTACGACAGCCACACCGCCCGCCCCGGGCCTGATCCCAGCACCTGCCGCTACCGCCGGTACGACGCCAGCCGTGACTGCGACGCCCGTCGTGACTGCGACCCCAGCTGCGGCGAAGACGCCGACCGTGATCGCGACACCGCGCCGGATCATCCGTCCGTCGCGGGCTTCGTAAGGCGCCCAGGCATGAAGGAACGCACGTTCAGGGCGATGAACACGGAATGGTGGGTCCGCGCCTACGGGGCCACCGATCGGGTGCTGGATCAGGCCGAAGTTCTGGTCCACGACACGGAGGCGCGTATCTCGCGGTTCAGTGAGTGTTCCGGCTTGGGTGTCCTGAATCGGGAGCGAGTGGCAACCGACCCGTTGCTTGCCGTAGTCATGCGGGTCGCCCTCGAATGGCGCGACGCGACGGATGCGGTGTTTGACCCCGGCGTGGGCGCCGCACTGGTCGCAGCCGGTTATGACCGCAGTTTCGAGACGCTGGAGGATGGCCGGCCGGCTCAGGCGGATCTTCGCCGTCCCCGTGTAACCGTCGAGGGCGATTGCGTCGTGCTCGATGGCGAAGGGACCGTGGACCTCGGCGGGATCGGTAAGGGGTGGGCGGTCGATCGACTCGCGGACTACCTCGAATCTCGCGGAGTGGACCGATACCTCGTAGACGGCGGGGGTGACCTGCGGGCCGGACCCACCCCCGCGGTGCTGTGGCCGGTCGGTGTGGGCGATGGCCTCGTCGCGTGGCTGGGGCCGGGCGCCGTCGCAACCTCGTCGACTGCGAGGCGGCGCTGGACGACATCCGACGGCGTCCCGGCCCACCACATCATCGACGCGTCGGCCGGCCTCCCGGCATCCCGGGGCGTGCGTACTGCCGTGGTCGCGCACCGGCGTGCTACGGCAGCGGATGTGCTGGCGACGACGCTGGTGGCGGGAGGCGTCGGGAGTCTCGGAGTGGTGGAGGCGCAGGGCGCAGAAGCGCTGATCGAGGATGATGCAGGGGCGTGGTGGATGACCCCCGGTATGGAGAAGTGGCTTGATGATGGCACGTCGCTCGGCTGAGCCATCGCTGATCATGACGCCAGTCCGCTGGCTGGCGGTCGCCTGCTTCGGCGCGGCGCTGGTGTTCGTGTTGCCCCCATTGCTGGCCGTTGCGGACGGGTCGGAGGCGCCTCTGCTCTGGTACGCGGGCCGCGCCACGGGTTTCGTCTCATATGTCGCGCTGTGGGCCTCGATGTTCACCGGAAGCCTCGTCAGCGCTCGTGGCGTCGAGGGGTTGCTGTCACGTAAGTGGCTGATGGATTTCCACCAGCAGTGGAGTCTGGCGGCGCTCGTGTCAGTCGTCGCGCATGTCGTCGTGCTCGTTGCGCATTCGTTCAGTGACATCACCCTGTCCGGGGCGCTGGTCCCGTATGCGTCCAACGTGATGCGGGTGCCGATCGCCCTCGGCACGGTCGCGTTCTGGGGCCTCGTGCTGATCGCCGGGAGTTCGTGGCTGCGGGCGCACATCCCCTACGCCTGGTGGCGGGCGATCCATGCACTCGCCTTCGGGATGTGCATCCTCGCCTTTGTCCATGCGTTGCAGGCCGGGAGCGACTCTCTGGCCTGGCCGGTGCGGACGCTCTACGTCGTCACCGCAGCGCTCGCGGTCGGTGCGGTCGTTGCCCGTTATCTGGTCGCGGCCGGCCGCAGAGAGAGGCGCCTCTAGGTGGCCCTTGGGGCCTGAAGTTCGCAGCGCCAGGCGCAGCGCCCCTGTTATCATCCCCCGAGATGCCAGAAGCCACGGCCCCCGTCCAACCGCAGGTGTACAAACGCTGCCCGAGATGCGGCAGCGTGAACGCTGCCGCCAACCGGTGTATGCACTGCCTGCGAGATATCGCCGCCGTGCCGGCGCTTTCGCCAGCCGAGGCCCGGACTGCCCTGGACGTGGGGGCGGAAGGTGTCGCGCCCAGGCAGCGCGTGGTCTGGCGCCCCACCAAACGCATGTGGTGGGCCGGTTCGCTCGGCATCCTTGTTCTGTTGGCAGGCTGGTGGGTGTACGGCACGTTCCTGAAAGATCCTCCGCGTCCAAATGCACCGTCCTCTACCGCACGGTCGGTCACCGAGGGCGGCTGGGCGACCCAGGACGGGGATAGCCGGGGTACTCGTTCGACCTCCGCGCCCGCGCGTCTCGGAGGGGTTGAGATATGGCGGGCGTCCCTTGGATCGCCGGCAGCGACCGTCCCTGTGACCGATGGCCGCCTGGTTGTCGTGCCCCTGCAGGATGGCCGGCTGGTCGGTCTCGATGCCTCGTCCGGCAAGACTGTGTGGACGGCCGGGCTGACGCTGGACAACCCGCCGCTCTCCGCCCCGGTGCTTGCGGGCGACCGGGTCTACATCGCGCAGCGCGAGGGGCTGATCCTGGTCCTGAGCATGGCTGACGGGAAAGAAGTCTGGCGCTCCGGATCGCTCGCCAGCTCGTTCGAAGGGTCTCCGCTGGTCGCAGCCGGTGTCGTCTATGCGTACAGCACCGAAGGCGTCGTCGGGCTTGACGCGGAAGACGGCCACATCCTCTGGGAGCATCCCTTCGATGTCGGCTGGGCGACCGTCGCGCCGGTCGTCGAGGGAACGCATCTCGTTCTGGCGACCGCGAACAGAGTGCTCGTTCTCGACCGTACGAGCGGGGAAGAGACATTCTACCTGAGGTTTTCGCGCGTGCAGCCGTCCTCGGTGGCGATCCGTGACGGCGAGGTGGTGGCCCTCTACGGACGGCGCGCCTCCGCGTTCGACGCGTCCCTGCGGCGTCCATGGTCGGATCGTATTCTGGACATGAGCATTGGCGGAGAGGCCGTACGCACGTTCTGGTTCCGGTTCTACTTCTACGGAATGGCGCCCCCCGTCCCGCTGGAGCCGACGATTTGGTACGTGACCTCGCTTCCCACGCGGACGCTCGCCGCTGCGGTGGGACAGGACGTGGTCGTCGTTGCATCGCCCGATGGCGCGGTGGCCGCGCTGGGCCGGCAGGACGGGAAGTCGGTGTGGAAGGCGAAGGCAAACCGGCTGGTAGCCGCTCCGATCATCACCGCGGACGGCGTCCTGCTCACGGAAGGGCAGCGGCTGCTGCTCCTCGATCCCGCGACCGGCGAGCAGCGAGCGGAACGTAAAGTCGAAGGGCTGAGGGCCGCAGTGCCTGACCTGACGGCGACTTATCTCGTGACGGACGCTGGCGACGTGATCGCGCTGCGGTAGCATCTCGGTCCTGTGCGCGCTCCGGTGCAGGGTCGCCGGGGTGGCCCTCGGCGGGGACGATGCCGAGGCGGTCCAGCCAAGCACGGCCCAGGGCACCGGACTTTCGCTGGCTCAGGAGACGTTTGATGCCCACCGGGTCATGCCGGTAAGCGTGGATGCGGGCGACCCACCTCAGGCTCTTGTAGCCTGCAGGAACGGCACGACGAGTCGCGCTGGGCCGCCATACTCGTGCGGCAATGGCGGACCGTTCATCTCGCTCACCAACGTCACGTGGAGAGCGCTCGACCCGCGATCTCGATCGTGCGGTCGACATCGGCATCGGTATGTGCGAGCGAGAGGAACCACGCCTCGTATTGACTGGGTGGGAGGTGGACACCGCCCTCCAGCATGGCGTGGTGGAAGCGCGCAAACGCGGCGGTGTCCGCCTGCTTCGCTTCCGTCCAGTCGTGTGGTGGGGTGTCGAGGCTGAAGAACAGCGTGAGCAGCGACCCCGAGCGGGCGACCACGGCTCGCACACCTGTGCTCGCGATCACCTTGCTCAGACCGGCCTCCAGCCGTGCCCCCAGGTCATCGAGACGCGTGTATGCGTCCGGTGTCGAGCGGAGGGTATCGAGCGTCGCCGTGCCGGCGGCCATGGCGAGCGGGTTCCCGGAGAGAGTCCCGGCCTGATAGACCGGGCCGAGCGGCGCGATCAGCGACATCAGGTCGCGCCGGCCGCCGTACGCGCCAACCGGCAGCCCACCGCCGATGATCTTGCCAAGCACCGTAATGTCCGGACGCACCCCGTAGATCGCCTGCGCCCCGCCGATCGAGGCACGGAAGCCGCTGATCACCTCGTCAAAGATGAGGAGTGCCCCGGCTGCGTCGCAGGCCTCCCGTAAGCCCGCCAGGTAGCCTTCGCCCGGTCGGACGATCCCCATGTTGCCGGCGATCGGTTCGACGATGATGGCGGCGATCTGGCCGGGCCGGGCGGCGAAGGCCGCGCGGACGGCGTCGAGGTCGTTGTACGGCGCGACGAGCGTCTGTGCCGCGTATGCGGCGGAGACCCCGGCGGAGTCAGGCAGCGAGAGCGTGGTGACGCCTGAGCCAGCGGCCACCAGCAGGCCGTCTGCGTGGCCGTGGTAGCAGCCGTCGAACTTCAGGATCAGGTCGCGCTTGGTCGCGGCACGCGCCAGGCGGATCGCGCTCATTGCCGCTTCCGTGCCAGAGGAGACGAAACGCAGCATCTCGATGGACGGGATCGCCTCGATGATCCGTTCGGCGAGCGCGGGCTCGGCTTCCGTCGGCGCCCCGAAGGAGGTACCGAGTGGCGCCGCGGCGCGGATCGCCTCGACGACAGCAGGATGGGCATGGCCGAGGATCAGCGGGCCGTATGACTGCACGTAGTCGATGTAGTCCTCGCCGTCGACGTCGGTGATGCTCGCGCCCTGGCCGGAAGCGACGAAGACGGGGGACCCCCCGACCGCGCGGTAGGCGCGGACGGGGGAGTCGACGCCGCCGGGCAGCACACGCTGAGCCCGCTCCATCGCGGCCTGCGAGCGAGGACGGGTCACGGGCGATCCTCACGCAGCCAGCGCGCGGCGTCTTTCGCGTGGTAGGTGATGATGATCCCTGCGCCCGCCCGTGCGATCGAAGTGAGGATCTCGAGGACGATCCGCCGTTCGTCCAGCCAGCCGTTCGCGGCAGCCGCCTTCACCATCGCGTACTCACCGGAGACGTTGTACGCGGCCAGCGGGAGGTCGGTACGATCGCGTACCATCCGAATGACGTCGAGGTAGGCCAACGCCGGTTTCACCATGACGATGTCCGCGGACTCCTCGATGTCGGCCTCCACCTCGTGCAGGGCCTCCCGGCCGTTCGCGGAGTCCATCTGATAGCCGCGGCGGTCGCCGAATTGCGGCGTGGACCCCGCTGCTTCTCGGAACGGACCGTAGAAGGCAGAGGCGTATTTCGCCGAGTACGCCATGATCGGGGTCGAGGTGTATCCGGCATCGTCGAGGGCCTCGCGGATCGCTCCCACTCGCCCGTCCATCATGTCGCTCGGGGCGATGAGGTCGGCGCCTGCGCGCGCCGTGGAGACGGCCATCCGCGACAGCAGGTCGAGCGACGGGTCGTTGTCCACCTCCCCTGTCGCAGTGAGGATGCCGCAGTGGCCGTGGTCCGTGTACTCGCACAGGCAGATGTCCGCGATGGTCACGAGGCCCGGATCGAGCCGCTTCAACTCCCGGATCGCCTGCTGCACGATCCCGTCGTCCGCGTACGCTTCAGTGCCTTCGGCGTCCTTGGTTGCGGGGAGGCCAAAGAGCAGCACCGCGCGGACGCCGAGCTCGCGCAACTCGGTGACCTCGGTGGCGAGCATGTCCACGCTCAGCTGGTACTGGCCGGGCATCGAGGAGATCTCCTGCCGGATCCCCCGGCCGTGGGTGACGAACATCGGGTAGACGAACTGCGACGGGTCAAGGCGCGTCTCACGCACCAGGGCGCGCATCGCCTCGCTGCGGCGGGTGCGACGCGTGCGGGTAAACGGCGCGAAGCGGGTCGTTGCGACCATCAGCGGACCTCCGTCCGTGCGGGGCGACGTGCGTGCAAGAATGCCCGCGTGGCCTCGACCAGTCCCTCGATCGTATGCGGCTCGGCCACCACGTCCACACGCAGGCCGTGCTCTCGGGCCGTTCCCGCCACAATCGGTCCGATGCAGGCGATCACCGCGTTGCCGAGGGTGCTCAGGTCGCCCCCGAGCATCGCCGCAAGGTTCGTGACCGTGGATGAAGAGGTGAACATCGCCACGTCGAACTGCCCGCCTTGGACGGCGGCGAGTACCTCCGCCGGTGGATCGGCGGGCGGGGCCGCGAGGTAGAGCGTCAGTTCCTCGACGTCCGCGCCAGCGGCACGGAGGGCCGAGGGGAGCGCGTCGCGTGCGCCCTCGGCGCGGGGCAGGAGCACCCGGCTCCCGGAGACGTGCACCGCGAGTGCGGTACCCAGCGCTTCGCCGATGGCCTCCGAAGGGACCAGATCGGCGCGCAGGCCGCGCATGTGCAGCGCCCGCTCGGTAGCGGCGCCGATGGCGGCGATCCGGGTCCGTCCGAGACTGCGCGCGTCGCCGCCGGCCGCGAAGAGAGCATCGAGGAACGCCTCGACGGCGTTGGCGGAGGTGAAGACCGTCCACGCATACGCGCCACCGCCAAGTGCGGCGGCAGCCCGGGCGGCCGCCGCTGCGTCCACGCGGCGGTCGAGTTCGATGGCAGGGAGCAGCAGCGGGTGCGCTCCCTCCAGGCGGAGCGCTTCGGCCAGTGTTGAAGCCTGTGCGCGAGTGCGTGTGATGAGGACCCGTTTCCCGGCGAGCGGGGCAAGTGTCGCGGGGGCCAGCGACCGCTGGAACGCGACGACATCACCCACAGCGAAGAGTGCCGGTGTGCCGATCTGAGCGGTGCGCGCGAGCTCGCCGATGGTGGCGAGGGTGCCCGTGACGGCGCGCTGGCGGGGCGTGCTGGCCTCCTGGACAACGGCGGCGGGCGTGGTCGCGGGACGGCCGCCCTCGATCAGTGCGTGCGCTATGCTGTCGAGACGGGCAGTCCCCATCAGGACGACGATCGTGTCGGTCGCGCCCGCCAGGCGCGCCCAGTCAACGCCTTCGTGCGGCTTCGTCGGATCCTCATGGCCCGTCACGACCGTGAACGAGGTGGCGACGGCACGGTGCGTGACCGGAATGCCCCCTGCTGCCAGTCCGCCAATGGCCGAGGTCACGCCGGGGATGACGGTACAGGGCACACCGGCTTCGGCGAGCGCGAGGGCTTCCTCGCCACCCCGGCCGAAGACGTACGGGTCGCCACCCTTGAGGCGTACCACGCGCCGGCCCGCGAGCCCGTACTCGACCAGCAGTGCGTTGATCTCATCCTGCGTCAGCGTGTGGTCGCCGGCGCTCTTCCCAGCGTCGATCCGGATGGCTTCGGTGGGGGTTTCATCGAGTAGGTCGCGGGAGGCGAGGCGGTCGTAGATGACCACATCGGCGCGTCGCAACGCCGCGAGACCGTTCACGGTGATGAAGCCGGGGTCGCCCGGCCCGGCTCCGACGAGCCAGACGTGGCCCAGGGTCACGCCACGCCGCCCTCGAGCGCGGCCTTCAGCCGCTCGCCGAGTCCGAATCCGAGCGCCGCTGCCTCCGAAGCCCGTCCGGTGGCGTCGCCGAAGACGGGCATCCCGTCGGCATCCGCGGGAGCGAGCATCGCGCGGACGGTGAGCAGTTCGTCGTCGTGCTGTGCGTAGGCGGCCACGCCAAGCTGGCAACCTGCACCCAGGGCCGCCAGGACGGCACGTTCCGCTGTTGCCGCGACGCGAGTCGGAGCGTGGTCGATCGCCTCCAGAAGGATCCGCGTCGAGGTGTCATCCGCGCGGCATTCAAGGGCGATCACACCTTGGCCGGGAGAGGGGAGGAACGCCTGCGCCTCGTAGATTTCGGTGGCCTCGTTCAGCCGTCCGAGACGGAGGAGCCCGGCGGCCGCGAGGATCGCGCCGTCATACTCGCCGCGCTCGACCTTCGCGAGGCGTGTGTCGACGTTCCCTCGGATCTCCGCGATCTCCAGGTCGGGGCGCATCGCGCGCAGGATCGCGGCTCGCCGGGTCGCGCTCGTACCGACGCGGGCGCCGGCGGGGAGGTCGCGGAGGCGACGGCCGCCGCGACCCACGAAGACGTCGCGCGGGTCGGCGCGTTCCAGCATCGCCCCGATGACGAGGCCCGGGACGCTCGCGGATGGCATGTCCTTCAGTGAATGCATCGCCACGTCGGCCCGGCCGTCGCGTACGGCGTCGCGCACGGCTGCGACGAACACGCCTTCGCCGCCCATCGCTCGCAATGGCGTCGCCTGGTCGCGGTCACCGCGAGTCGTCACCTCAACGAGTTCGACTGAGACGCCAGGATGAGCGCCACGGATCGCAGCCCCGGCAAGGTTCGTCTGCACGAGGGCGAGCGTGGAGGTCCGAGTCGCGATGCGGAGTGTGCGCACGTCAGTCCGCGTCAGCCGCGCGCGTTTCGTCAAGGCGAAACAGCTCACGCACCGTGTCCAGGTAGCCGTCCTGGTCGTGACGCTCGCTCAGCGTGGCGATTGGCCCGGCGAGCATCTGATTCACCAGGCCGCGTGTCGCCGCTTGCATCAGTTCTTCGACCTGTTCCCGCTCGGGGCCGTCGAGGCGCAGGCGACGCATGACCTTCGTGACCTCAGCACTGCGCAGGGCCTCGGTCCGCTCCGTGAGCGCGGCGATCGTCGGCACGATGCGCAGCCGGGCGCCCCACGCGGCGAACCGCGCGGTCTCCTCCGCCACGATCGCTTCGACGGCGGCGACCTCGGAAGCGCGAGCGGCGCTGGCGTGGTCGGCGAGCGTCTGGAGGTCGTCGAGGTCGTAGTACACGACGCCGGGAAGCGCTCGGGCGGCCGGGTCGACCGTCCGCGGCATTGCGATGTCGATGATCAACAACGGCACGCCGTCGCGGCTCGCGAGCGCGGCCTCCATGTGCGCACGGTCGATAAGCGGCGTGGCTGTGCCCGCGGCGCCGACGACGACATGAGCAGAGGACAGCGTTTCCGACAGCGCCTCGAACGGGACGGCCGTCCCACCGAGGGCGGCCGCGACCGACTCCGCGCGGGCAAACGTGCGGTTCGTCACCACGACATCGCGCGCGCCTGCCGCGACGATCGCCTGAGCCGCCAGTTGCCCTGCCTCGCCCGCACCGACGACGAGGACACGGGCGGTGGTGATGTCGGGGAGCAGGGCACGCACCTGCTGAGCGGCGATCGAGGAGACGGAAAGGGCGCCGTCGACGATGCCGGTCTCGTTGCGGGCACGTCGTCCGGTGCGGACGGCCGTGTGGAACAGGCGCGACAGCATGGCGTCATGTGTTCCGGCGCGGACGGCCTCGGAGAATCCGGCGCGCACCTGCCCGAGGATCTCCGTCTCACCCACTACCATAGAGTCGAGGCCGCTGGAGACACGGTAGAGGTGCTCGACGGCGTCGATGCCGTGCCAGGACTGAAGGTAGCGCTCGGCGGCGTCGCCGTCGGTGCCGAACTCTCGGGCAAGGAAGCCGATGACGGGGCGCGCGTCGTACTCGCCGGAAAGGTAGAGCTCCACGCGGGTGCAGGTAGAGATCAACGTGGCCGCGCCGAACTCCCCACGGGCCCGCCGCAGGATGCCCGGGACGTCGTCCGGAGGCGGCGTGAGCCGTTCGCGGACATGTACCGGCGTCGTGTGGTGAGAGAACCCGGCAGCCGTAATCATGGCACGGGCTTTCGCCACGTCGGCGATTCAATGAGGGCATCGCGGTGCAGGCCGTGCACAATCCGCGCCCGGGCGCTGTCGATATCGCGCTTGGCGATCAGCCGCATGACCTCGCTGTCGATTGCCTCTTGCCAGCGGTCGGTGGGGATGCGGTTCGGGCAGGTTTCGCAGAGTAGTGGTGGCGGTGTCAGCGCGCGCTCGCAGCGTCCGGCGCACTCGCGGTCTCCCGCCCGTACCTCGCGACGGATGTCTCCGAGAAGCGTCGCGAGGATCTCGATGTCGTCGGTGAGGAATTCGGTGAGCCGTTCACGCAGCCAGCGCGCCATCGCAGGTGACGTGCCGGCGGTGGAGGAGGCGATCTGGATCGGCCCCTTGCGCACGACGGAGGGGAGGATGAAGTCGCAGTTGTCGACGTCGTCCGCGGCGTTCACCAGGATGCCGGCCGCCCGAGCTTCGTCGGCCACGCGGCGGTTCACCTCGCCGTTGTCGGTTGCGACGAAGACGAACTGCTGGCCGGCGGTGTCGCCGTCTGCGAACGGTCGGGAGAGCCAGCGCACGCGGCCGGCGTCCGCATAGGCCTGGACGGGCGGGATGAGGTCGGGCGCCACGAGCGTGACCTGGGCGCCGGAGTCGACCAGACGGCCGATCTTCTCAAGCGCGACATGGCCACCGCCCACCAGCAGGACGGGGATGTGTTCGAGTTCCAGGTAGATCGGGTAGTACCCCACGACTCGTGCCCTGCCCCTGCGTCGTCTCCGCCCGTGGCTCCACTCTAGGCGGCGTCCCGGCCGATGCGCCTCCCGAGGTTCGACGGGAGTCACCAAGGATTGGCGACCTTCGGACGGCCTAGTCGTCCTCCTCCGTCGCGCCCACGATCATCCCGGCGCCCACGGTGTTGTTCGTGATCTCGTCGATCAGGATGAACGAGCCGGTACGCCGGTTCTGAGAATACCAGTCCACAGACAGAGGCTCGGTCGTCTTCAACCGTATCCGGCCGATTTCGTTGAGACTCAGGGCTTCCCCGGATTCCTCTTTCAGCGAATTGATGTCCAGCCGTCCCTCGACCGACTGCACGATCGCACGCGTGGAATGGCTCGTGTGCTTGATCGCGTAACGGGCGCCAGCCGCCAGGCTCCCGCGCTCCGACATCCAGCAGACCCACGCCTCGATCTCTCGTGCCGACTTTGGCGGATAGGCGATGGAGGCGATCAGATCCCCACGGGAAACGTCGACGTCGTCAGCGAGGCGGAGGGTCACGGACATCGGGGGGATTGCCTCGGCGAGGCTCCCGTCGAAAGTGTCGAGGGCTTCGATGCGGGTGCGGCGGCCCGATGGGAGCACCATGACTTCGTCACCGGGGTGGAACGCGCCGCCTGCGACGGCCCCGGCGTAGCCGCGGTAGTCGTGGTGTTCCGCGCTCATCGGACGGATGACGTACTGCACCGGGAACCGAGGGTGGTCGAAGTCCTCGGCGTCGGTGACGTCGAGTGTCTCGAGGTGCTCGAGCAGCGTGGGCCCGTGGTACCAGGCCATCGCCGGCGAACAGTCGACCACGTTGTCCCCGTTCAACGCCGAGATCGGGATGAAGGTGATCTCCACTTCCTTGAGCCTTCGAGCGAAGTGCTGGAAGTCCTTATGCACCGCCTCGAATGCCGACTGCTCGAAACCGACCAGGTCCATCTTGTTTACGCAGACGACGAGGTGGCGGATGCCGAGGAGCGACGAGATGAAGGCATGTCGACGTGACTGTTCGACGACCCCCTGTCGCGCGTCGATCAGGATGAGCGCGACGTCGGCCGTCGACGCGCCGTCACCATGTTCCGCGTGTACTGCACGTGGCCCGGCGTGTCCGCGATGATGAACTTGCGCCGCGGCGTGGCGAAATACCGGTAGGCGACGTCGATCGTGATGCCCTGCTCCCGTTCGGCACGGAGGCCGTCTGTGAGCAGTGCAAGGTTCACATACTCTTCGCCGCGGTTCTGGCTCGTCCGCTCGATGGCGTCCCACTGGTCCTCGAAGATCGACTTGGCGTCGTAGAGCAGCCGGCCGATCAGCGTGCTCTTCCCGTCGTCGACGGAACCGATCGTGGCGAAGCGGAGCAGTTCCACTAGAAATACCCCTCGCGCTTTCGGTCTTCCATTGCGGCTTCGGAGAAACGGTCGTCTGCCCTCGTAGCGCCGCGCTCGGTGATGCGGGTGGCCGCGGTTTCGGCGATGACCTCCTCGACGGTCGCCGCGTCGCTGCGGATCGCGGCCGTGCAGGTCATGTCGCCCACGGTGCGGTAGCGCACGGTTTCTGTGAACGGGCGCTCACCCGGCAAGAGGGTCATGTGCTGATTGGTCGCCATGAGCATGCCGTCGCGGGTGAAGACCTCACGACGGTGGGCGTAGTAGATGGAGGGCACTTCGATCCCGTCGTTGGCGATGTACTCCCAGATGTCCATCTCGGTCCAGTTGGAGAGGGGGAAGATCCGGAGATGTTCGCCCTTGCGGTGACGTCCGTTGTAAAGGTTCCAGAGCTCCGGGCGCTGGTTCTTCGGGTCCCACTGGCCGAACTCGTCGCGGAACGAGTAGACGCGCTCTTTCGCCCGAGCTTTCTCCTCATCGCGTCTGCCGCCGCCGAAGACGGCGTCGAACTCGTACCGGGCCAGGGTCTCCAGCAGCACCGGGGTCTGCAGCCGGTTCCGTGAGGCGCGCGGCCCGGTCTCCTCCACCAGCCTGCCCGCGTCGATCGCCTCCTGTACGGAGCCGACGATCAGGCGGACGCCGAGTTCGGCGACGCGTCGGTCGCGATACTCCATGACCTCGTCGAAGTTGTGCCCCGTGTCGATATGGACGAGCGGAAACGGGATGCGGGCGGGCGCGAATGCCTTCTCCGCCAGCCGGAGCATCACGATCGAGTCTTTCCCGCCGGAGAAGAGCATCCCGGGGCGCTCAAATTCCGCCGCGACCTCGCGGATAATGAAGATCGACTCGGCCTCCAGGGTCTGGAGGTGCGTCAGTCGTGTCGCCGTGCCGCTCATGACGTCGCTCCGCGTCCGCTATCCGAGGTGCAGGCCGCACTCGATTTTGTCGGTGCCTGACCAGCGCCCCGCCCGTTGGTCCTCTCCGGGCATCACCGCGCGCGTGCAGTTGGTGCAACCGACCGTCGGGTAGTTCCGGTCGTGCAGCGGGCTGTAGGGGACGTCGTTCGCGAAGATGTACGCCCAGGACTTCTTCTCGTCCCAGGTCACGAGCGGGTTCGCCTTCGCCAGGCCGAACTTGCCGTCCCACGTCACCGCCGGGGCGTTGGCTCGGGTCTCCGACTGGTCGCGGCGGATGCCTGTGATCCATGCGCGCTTGCCGTGCAGCGCCTGGTGGATCGGCTCTACCTTGCGGATCTCGCAGCACTGGTCCGGGTGCTGCTCCCAGAGCCGCTCTCCGAACTTTAGCGCCTGCGCCTCCGGCGTCAGGTCGGTCTTGTACATCCTCAAGTCGATCCGGTCGCCATATTTCTCGCGGGATTTCGCGATGAACTCGTGCGTCTCGGGGAAGAGGAAGTCGGTGTCCAGGTAGAAGACCTCGGTGCCCGGGGCGACCTTTGCAACCATGTCCATGAGCACGGCATCGGCGGTATTGCCGAACGCCGAGGCGAGTGTGACGCCCGTGCCGTACCGCCTGAACACCCATTCGAGGATCGCCTCGGGCTCGGCGTCGTGCAGCCGGGCCTCGGCTGCCTCGATGGCTGCCAGTTCGTCCGTGGCTGGTGTGGTCGTCATCGGTGGTTCCCTTCTCACCGGCAGATGTCCCGGTGAATGGAGCGGGCGGGCCATCGCCCGCCCCGCATCCGCGCGGTCGGGCGACAGCGGCTAGACGGCGCACTCGCCTTCACCGCGCTCGAGGACGTAGAGGCCCTCGCGCTCCCAGTCGATGAATTCCTGGAAGTTGTCGGTGGCGAATTTGGGCGTGACCGAGAGGTCCTGCACCGCCGCCTCGAACGGCTTCACACCGACACGGTCGACGAACGCGTTGAACTCTTCGCCGGCCTCGCGGCCGCCTTCGTAAACCGAGATGAACCGTTCGACGGCGACGGGGACACGCTTCGCCGGGATGCGGAGGCGCGCGACGGAGCCGATGCGGAGCGTTTCGCCCTCGCGGCGCATCCCGCCGAGGAAAACGTTGTAGGCCGGGATCTGCCGGTCGTCGTTCTTCATCGCCGCGCCGTGGAAACCGATGTTCCCCAGGTGGTGCTGGCCGCAGGAGTTCGGGCATCCGGAGATGTTGATCAGGACCTTCCGCGTCAGCGGGTCGGTGATGTCCAGCGCTCGTACCTGTTCCGAGATCGCGCGGTTGAGGCCCATCGACGAGGTGATGCCGAGCTTGCAGGAGTCCGTGCCCGGGCAGGAGACGACATCTTCGATGGTCTGGACGCCAGCTCCTCCGAGCCCCAGCGGCTGGAGCGCCTGCCAGACTGCGTGGAGGTTCGCGCCGGGGATCCAGCGGAGCACAATGTTCTGGTCCTGCGTCATCCGGGCGCGGCCCGCTCCGAGGCCGGCCAGGATCGTGGCGAGGCCGCGGAACTGCGCCGGCGTCAGGTCGCCCTGCGGCACTTTCGCCTCCGCGGCGTAATACCCGGCCTGGCGGTGGGCGCGGACGTTCTCACCCATCCACTTCGAGAATGCCGGACGGTCTGCCACCGGCACCGTGTTGATGTCGAAGGCGGACGGGGCGGGCGCCAGCGCCTGCTCGTCCTCGATGTATATGAGTGCTTCCAGCGGCGGGACCTGCTGCGCCCAGTCCTGCGCGAGCCGCTCGTCCACCATCTGGCGGAACGCTTCGGCCCCGACGCGGTGGACGAGGAACTTCAGGCGTGCCTTGTGGATGTCCTTCCGGAGCTCGCTGGCGTCCTGGAAGATGCGGATGACCGCCTCTGAGTAGGTCAGGAACTGTTCGACGGGCACGAACTCGGTGAGAAGGGTCGCTTCCTTCGCCATCGTCGACAGGCCGCCGCCGACCACCATCTTGAAGCCGCGGACTTCCTTGCCTTCCACGGTGCGGATGCGCGGGATGAAGCCGATGTCGTGGATCGCGGTCATCGCGGCGTCCACCTCGGAGCCGGAGAAGGTGACCTTGAATTTGCGTGGGAGCAACTGCGAGATGGGGTTGCGCACCCAGTAGCGCACGAAGGCCCCCGCGTACGGCGTGATATCGAACGGCTCGTCCGCCCGGATGCCCGCCCAAGGGTCGCCGGTGACGTTGCGGACCACGTTCCCGCACGCCTCGCGCGAGGAGAGTCCATGTGCCCCGAGGACCTTCAACAGGTCGTATGCCTCGTCGAGACGGAAGTGATGGAACTGGATGTTCTGGCGGGTGGTGATGTGGCCTTTGCCGAGCGGTGCGAAACGCTCGGCGACCTGGGCGAAGCCCTCGAGCTGGAGCGGGGTGACGCCCCCGAACGGCAGTTTCACGCGCACCATCTGTCGCGCCGCCTGGCGCTGACCGTAGACGCCCTGCTTCAGGCGGAATCCGATGAACTTCTTCTCGTCCTGGTTTCCGGCGAGGAAGTCGTTCGCCTCCGTGCGGAAGTCCGTGAACTCCTGCTCGATGATGGGAATGACGTGCGGGGCCTGCTGCCGGTCGCTCGTGGTGCTCATCGTCGTGCTCGCTATCTCGGATCCGCTACGGGCGGGGTGAAAAACTTGAGTATCTTGACCAATGAGGTCATGTACCGGAGTATATGGAAATGGTCGGGGGGTGACAAGCCATTCCCCCATGCCGGGCCGGTGATTCAGCCGGGTGTTTGAAGCGCCGAATCCGGGGATCGCGACGCCATGCGAATCCCTAGTACACAGATATGGGAACTCGACATGAGGCTCTCGACGCGAGGTGACTACGCCGTCCGTGCCGTGCTCGAACTGGCCGAACGGCCTGCAGGTGTGCCCCTGCCGCTGCACGAACTGGCCGGACGCGCGGGAGTGCCCGAGAAGTACCTCGAGCAGATCCTGATGCGCCTGCGTGCCGCGCGCATCCTATCAGCCCGCCGAGGCGCCCACGGTGGCTACCTCCTTGCCCGTCCAGCCGGCGAAATCACGGTGGGCGACATCGTCCGCGTGATGGACGGCCCGCTCGCGCCGATCGCGTGCGCGAGCAAGACGGCCTACGAGTCCTGTCCGGCATGGCGCTGTGCCGATGCGGCGAACTGTACGTTGCGCGGGTTCTGGACCGAGGTCCGCGATGCCATCGCCGACGTCGTCGATCACACGACCTTCGCCGACCTCGCCGCCCGCGCCAGCGAACAACGTGCCGTCCACACGCTCACCTATCAGATCTGAAGAGATCGGACATGCCCGAAGCGCCGCCCGATGCCCGCGAACAAGCTGTCCTCGCCGAGATCCTGCAGTCCATTCGTGCCCTGAGGCACGGCCACGTCCAGGTCATCGTCCAGGACGGGCGCGTTGTCCAGATCGACACGCTGGAGAAGAAGCGGTTCGGCCGTGCTGTCTGACACATCCACATTGCGTTCGCTGACCGGTCATCCGGAGGCAGTCGACATGTCCTTGGTCAACTCGATGCCTCGAACGGGAGATTCACTCGGATGACATTGGTACGACTGTATCGAAAGCCCACGCTCGTGGGACTGTTTCTGGTCACGGTGCTTGCCGGCGCCCTGGTCGCGTGCGGCTCGGACGAGTCCCCGGCGGCTGGTGCCACGAGCACCAACGCTCCTGCCTCTGGCACCGGTGCGACGCCTGAGAAGCCGGTGACGCTGCGGCTCGGCTACTTCCCGAACATCACGCACGCCCAGCCGATCGTCGGACTGGCGCAGGGCACGTTCGTACAGGAACTCGGGCCGAACGTGAAACTGGAGACGAAGACCTTCAACGCGGGCCCCTCGGTGATCGAGGCGCTGTTTGCAGGGGCGATCGACGCCTCGTACATCGGCCCCAACCCGGCGATAACCGGCCACGTGCAGTCGGGCGGCAAGGATGTCCGCATCATCGCCGGGGCGACCAGCGCTGGTGCGCTGTTGATCGTGAGGGCTGACTCCAGCATCACGAAGCCGGCGGACTTCGCGAAAAAGCGGATCGCGACGCCTCAGCTGGGGAACACGCAGGACGTCGCGGCGCGCGCGTGGTTGCAGAAGAACGGGCTGAAGGACAAGGACCACGGCGGAAACGTCGACGTGAGGCCGATCGCAAACGCGGACGCGCTCGCGCTGTTCATCAAGGGTGAACTGCAGGCGGCATGGGTGCCGGAGCCCTGGGCGACGCGCCTCATCGTGGAGGGCAACGGCAAGGTCTTCCTGGACGAACGCGACCTCTGGCCGAACGGCGACTTCGTCACGACGCATCTGATCGTGAGCGCGAAGTTCCTCGCGCAGCACCCCGAGACCGTCGAGAAGTTGCTCCGTGCGCATGTGAAGACGACGCAATGGATCAACGAGAACCCCCACGAGGCCAAGAACGTCGTCAACGACGGCATCAAGCAGGTGACAAGCGCCGCGCTGCCCGAGGCCGTCATCAACGGCGCCTGGCGGAACCAGAAGAGCACGTGCGACCCGATCGCCTCCAGCCTCCGGAAGTCCGCGGACGATGCGTTCGCCCTCGGCTACCTGGGGGAGAAGAAGCCGGACCTTGCCGGTATCTACGCGCTTGACCCGCTGAACAAGGTGCTCAAGGAACTCGGCCTCAAGGAAGTCAGTAAGTAGTCCACCCGCCGGGTCCGGAGCCTGCCCGGGCTCGGGACCCGGTATGGGAAGGTGAGGGTGACTATGGCGCTGGTCGCAGACACCGAAACGCAGGCGGCAGGCCTCACCGGGCGCGCGGCTGGCGGGCCGAGCGAGGCTGAACCGCTCCTCGCACTCCGGGGGATCACAAAGCGCTTCCGCACGAAGCGTCAGGACACCCTGGCGCTCGACGACGTCACACTCGAGGTGCGTCCGCGGGAGTTCATCTGCATCGTGGGCCCGTCCGGCTGTGGCAAGTCCACGCTCCTCAACATCGCCGCAGGCATCGACACCGAGTATGACGGCGAGGCGCTGTTCGAGGGCACGCCAATCCGGGGTATGGCCCAGGAGCGTGCCGTCGTGTTTCAGGAGCCAGCGCTGTTCCCCTGGCTGAATGTGCGGGCGAACGTTGAGTTCGGCTTGAAGCTGCGCGGCGTCCCGCAAGAGCAGCGTCGGGACATCGTCGACCGCCATCTCGCGCTGGTGAACTTGAGCCGGTTCGACCGGGCGTACATCCATGAGCTGTCGGGCGGAATGAAACAACGTGTCCAGCTGGCGCGCGGCCTCGCGGTCGAGCCGCACGTCCTCCTGATGGACGAGCCGTTTGCCGCGTTGGACGCCCAGACGCGCGATGACCTGCAACTGGAACTGCAGACCGTCTGGACGCGTATCGGCACGACCGTGTTGTTCGTGACGCACAATGTGCGCGAGGCGGTGATCCTGGGCGACCGGGTCGTCGTGATGTCACCGAGCCCCGGCCGGATCAAGTCGATCATCGACATCAATCTCGAGCGGCCGCGTACCCCGGACGACCATGCGGTGGCTGACCTGGCTGCCGCTGTCCGTTACGAGTTGCAGAACACGGGTGTCGCACCGGAGCCGCGCTATGCGATCTAGTCGCCTGCACCCTTCACATGAGCAGGTGCTGAAGCTGCTCCGGGTCCTGGGCTTCTATGCGGCAGTCATCGCGATCTGGAGCCTGCTTGGCCGCGCGGAGGTGTGGTCGCCCTTCTTGTTCCCGTCGCCAGAGAAGGTATTCGCATCGCTTCAGACGAACTTTGCGAACGGGTTGATTATCGATGGCCTCCAGGCGAGCCTGCGACGGCTCGTGGTGGGGTACGCGCTCTCGTTTGTGCTGGGGATGAGCCTCGGTCTTTTGACGGCGACTTCGCGGTTCGCGGACGAGACGGTCGGCGGTGTGGTGCTCGGGCTTCAGTCGCTGCCGAGTATCACCTGGTTGCCGCTCGCGGTGTTGTGGTTCGGACTCAGCGAATCGGCGATCGTCTTCGTCGTCCTGATGGGCTCGACATTTTCGATCGCGATCTCGGCACGCTCGGGGATGCGAGGGCTGCCGCCTTTGCTGGCACGCGCCGCCGGGACGCTGGGGGCGACGCGGTGGCAGTTGTACCGGTATGTGGTTGTCCCCGCGATGGTGCCCTCGATGGTGCAGGGGATGAAGCAGGGCTGGTCATTTGCCTGGCGGTCGCTGATGGCCGGTGAGCTGCTGTTCGTATCGGTCGGCCTCGGCCACCTGCTGGACGTAGGCCGCAACCTGAACAACATCAACATGGTCTTCGCGATCATGCTGGTCATCATCGCAGTCGGTGTGGCCGTTGATCGCCTGCTCTTCGGACGCGCCGAGGCGTGGGTGCGGGAGCGTTGGGGCTTCGCCGCCGGGTAGACCACGCGACCGACGAGTGCCCCTACACCGTCAGTTGGTTCCGGCGGTACGGCCGCGCACTTGCCCACGGTGGGCAGCGGCCATCCGCCGCCGAGGGGCTGGCGGTCCAGGCCTCAAGCGTGCAGATGGCGGAGCCTCGCGCGCAGGGGAGTCCGCATCATCAGGATGACGATGAAGCCGAAGGCGAAGCCGGCGGCATGCGCCTGCCATGCGACGTTTGACTCTTGCGTGACGAATTGGCCGAAGAACCACAGCCCGAGGAACAAAGCCGCGGGCACGGGGACCGGCCAGATGCCGACCAGACCGATGATGCGTCGCGTGGGGAAGAGCGCGAGGTAGCCACCGAGGACGGCTGCGATTGCCCCCGACGCGCCGACCAGTGGCGCGGTCTGGCCCGCCTGGGCCAGCACGAAGGCGAGTGTCGCGACGATGCCGCCGGCCAGGTAGAAGCCAAGGTAGCGGAGCCGTCCCAGTGCTTCTTCCATATTGTTTCCGAAGATCCAGAGGAACCACATATTGGAGGCGATGTGGAACAGGCTGCCGTGCAGGAACAGGCTCGCCACCACCGCCGCGTAGACGTGTTTCTCTGGAAGCAGCGGTGTGCCCGGCATGTCGCTGCACACCCCGCTTGAACGCTCCCGCGCATCGAGTGCGTGGCCCTGCATGACCTCACAGGGGACGACGGCGTGGGCGTACAGGAATGCCTCCTGCTGCTCCATGGAAGGGCGACCCGGGTCGAGCAGCCAGAACGCGGACGGCTGCCACATGAAGAAGACCGCGAGGTTGACGGCGATTAACGCGAGCGTGAGGAGCGGTCGGGTCCTGGTGGGGTTGTTGTCGCGCAGCGGAAACACGGCGTCTCCTCACCCGTCGTGCCCAGCGTACTGCCCAGATGTTCAGTGGGGGCCCTCTGTGCTGCATGGAGGCGGCCTGTGGTCGACAAAGGGACGGTGCATCGCCGAATGGCCGGGACGCGGACATCACCGCTAGGGGTGCTCCCTCCGGGGCGGGGTGCGGAGACTCGCTGGTAGTCGGGCAGTTGTCTTCGGGCCGGACACGCGTCACGGTTGATCGATGAAGAATGATGGAGCGACCCGACCGGCCACGGTCCGACTACCCGAATTGGACATCCTGCGCGGAGTCGCGATCCTCGCGGTGCTGTACATGCACTCGTACTTCCGCACCTGGCCGGAGTAACCTAGGGCGAGCGACTGGCATTCCTGATCTCGCGCCTCTTCGCGCACAGCGCCTTCCCGGTGTTCCTGTTCATCTCCGGATTCCTGCTGGCACGCGACCGGTCGCCCTCGTTCGTCGCCTTCGTCAGCGGACGCCTTCGGCGGATCGCAGTGCCCGGTTTGTTCTGGATGACGATCGCCCTCGCATACAAGTGGTGGCGTGGCGGGTTCTCCACCGAACTCCTGCGGCACTTCGTCCTGTTCGATATCGAGGGCCAGTTCTACTTCCTGGTCGTCCTGGCGATGCTGACGGCCGCGGCATACCCGATCCGTCACGCCTCGACGCGGACCGTCGCCGTCATCACGGGAGTGGCCTTCGTCGCCGGTCTCGGCATGATCACCTGGTATGAACAGCAGGGGATCGCCGGGGACCTGGCCATTTTTACCTACCGGAACCCGGTGATCTGGGCGTATTCCTTCACCTTCGGGCTGCTCGCGAACCGGATGCACGGGTCGGTTTCCTGGGGGCGCGGGATCGAGTCTGCCGCGGTGGCTGGCATGGTGGCGATGTTCGTCGTGTATATCTGTCAGGGGGAGACGCACGGCTATCCGGTCTCGTACTTCGGCGTGACCGTCTATGTGTTCGGTTGTTTCGGCTTGGTCTACCCGGTCATCGCGCGTGTCGTCGTCCGTGCCGCCGTGAGGCGCCTGCTGGCCACGCCGCTGGCGTGGCTGGCGCCGCTCTCGTTCGTGTTACTCGGCTGGCTCTCCTCCATGGTGCTTGGGGCACGCGGTTTGAGGAGTCATGGGGACAGCTGATGCTGGCGAACTTCGCCCTGGGGGCCATCGCCTCCATTGCTTTCGTCGTCGTGGCCCACCTCTTCTTCCCCCGGTTCGCCTGGACGTTCATGGGAGTGGAGCAGCGACGGGCGCGAGGTGACGCACGAGCGGAGCGGCGCGAGGCGGCTTAGGCGCCTACAGGTCGATGATCAGTCCGCCGACGGTCTGCTTCGGTTCAACCCAGAGCGTGACAGGCGTCGCCGCGGCCTCGGACTCTTCCTCCTGCGGTGGTAGCGCCACCCACCCTGCCGGGAAGGGCAGAATGCGCATTCCGACCGGCCACTGGCCAGCCTCGGCCCCCCCCATCGTCATCGCGTTCTCCCAGTGCTGGGCACAGAGGGCGATGCTGGTCTGCGTGTGCTGGTGGGAGGCCGGCTTGAAGCAGGGCTCCAAGTCAGTGACACAGCAGTTTGCGACGCCGAGTGGGCGGATGGCCTGGTCGCATCGGATGCCTGGGCGCTTCGCCATGGCGGTCTCCCTGACTCTCGGCTTGCACCCGCCAGTTTAGCGGAAAGAGAGACGGGCGGGGGCGCAAGCCCCCGCCCGTCCCCGAGCGGTCAAGACTCCGGCTGAGGCTTACGCCCGGGCGGGGTTGGCTCCTTCGTCGAACCATATCGTTCGCGTCTGCGGATTGGCGTAGCAGGTCCACGCGCCAATCAGCCCGTGCGGTCGGTAGTTCACCATGTAGTTGTGCCACCCGTTGCGCTGCAGGGCCACCGGCCACCACGCCTGGTAGACCTTGTCGTGGATCAGGGTGCTGATCTGGTTCCAGATCTCCTTCTGCGCCGCGGGTTTGGTCTCCGCCCGCTGCTTGGCGAGAAGGGCGTCCAGCTGCGGATCGTTGATCGAACCGTAGTTCAGGCTCCCCTTCGAGCCGAAGAAGGGCGAGAGCCACTGGTCCATCGAGTACCCCGGAGGACCCCAGAGGAACCCGATCATCTCCTTGAAGTTCCGGTCCGACATCAGCGTGACGTGCGTCGGGTTGTCGATCTCACGCCACGTGATCTTCACCTCCTTCAGGTTGTTGTTGATACCGGGGATAACGATCCCGGAGAACTGGTTCTTGTTGTAGAACGAGGTCAGTTCCACCGTGAGCGGCTTCGCCGTCGTGTAGCCCGCCGCCTGCATCATCTTCGCGGCCTCGGCCGGGTTGAACGCGTACCACGGCCCGTTCACCTTCGCCGTCGGGTACTTGTCGTGCATGAACGGCCACGGCATCGGCGACTGCGAGTACGGACCATCGGGGTTCTGGTTGTCACCACCGTTGTTCGCCAAGTCGAAGTCCTTGCGGTCAAAGGCGAGCGACAGCGCGCGGCGGATCCGCTCGTCCTTGAACACCGGGTTCTTCATCTGGAACTGCCAACCATTGACGTTGGCGCCACGCGACACCGGCTGCGTGAGAGCGACCATGTCGTCGCTGTTCTCCGCGAAGGTGTCCGCGAACGTCTTCTTGTCCGGCGCGCTGTAGTCGAAGTAGTTGTCCGTCTTGAAGCCGGCACGCAGCGAGTTGGCGTCGTCTTGCACGTAAAGCTCGACCTGGTCGACGTACGGGAGGCCGCTCTCGAAGTAGTCGGGGTTCTTGACGAAGACAGAGCGCTGCTTCTTCGTCCACTCCTTCTGGATGAAGGGACCGGTACCCATCGCCTTCTCTTGCCGCAGCGTCTCGTTGTCGACCAGTTCCTTCATGTAGAGGTAGGACCACGCCGCGATTTCCTTCGGGAAGTCGTTCTTTGGCCCTGTCAACGTCACCTTCACCGTGTACTTGTCCGGCGTCTCCGTCTTGGCGACGTCCGAGAAGACGTCCTTCTGCGACCCCTTGAGGTAGAGGTTGATCGTCTGGATCACGTCCTCGGAGTTGAACTCGCGGCCGTTCAGCGGGGCGACGTTGTGCGTCTTCACACCCTTGCGGAGGCTGAAGACCCAGGTCTGGCCATTGTCCGGCGACTCCCATTTCTCAGCGAGGTCCGGCTCGATATCCACGTTGAACGGGTCGGCCAGCGGCCCGAGCTTGGCGCGGGTCAACTTACTGCTGACCATTCCCTGTGTGGTGTCAATCGTGCACGAGTTCGTGCGCGACAGGTCCATGCGCGGGGGATCCAGGTAGCGCATTTTCAGAGTGCCGCCGTACTTGGCGTTCACCTTCGGGTTGCGCTCGGCGGCGGATGGGGGCGCACTGCTCTCGTACATGCCGGGCTTGACGCGGACCTGGTCCTTCGGGACGGGAGTGCCGCCCGTCTCACCGGTCTGCGCGCCTGTTTTGGCCGCGTCCATGAGGCGGCCGGCATCACCGCCGTCCGCATTCTTGTTCTGCGCCCTGCTCCCGCACCCCACGAGTGCGGCGCCTGCGAGGCCAGCGAGGCCGAGCCCTGTGCCGCGCAGTGCGGTGCGCCGGCTGACCCGGTTCGTCCAGTAGTTCGATTCCACCTTGTCTCCCTCCTGACCCAGCGCGCCGCCTGGCACGATGGGTGATCCCTCTAGCCAGGTCCGCACGCGTGTTTTCCCCACGCGTGCGGACCTGGCTAGAGAACACATACGGACCAGCACGAAACTCGAATCCGTGTCGTCTGATTGTCCCTCAATTCCGCGCACGATACCGACGTTTGCCGGGCGATGGCAAGAGGTTTCCGAAGGCGAGTAGGATCGATCACGGCCGGGCCGTGACTCGGCAGATGGAGCGGGCTCGGATGCGCGTCACCCTCGTCCCCAACCTGAGACGCCCGGGGGTCGGTCGACTTCCCGAGCCTGACGGTCGGCGGGCCTCACTCCCGGAGCACGGACGGTTGTGCCCGGTGGTCGAAGACGCAAATCGGACCAACTTTCTCGTGTTCCCTCCCCTCGAACTGCGTGAGGTTATTCAGATACGTTATCGCGAGGAAGGGCTGCACCAGATCACGATGCTGCGCGACCTCGGGGGCGGGCGCCCTCCCACGGTGCTGTTCGCGGCTGAGATTCGGGCGGCTGCCGGGGCTCCGGGAAGCGAGTTACGGGAGATTCGCTACGCCGACAGTGAATCTGGGTTGGACGAAGCGACGGCCCTCGACCTCCTGGACGCTTGCACAATAAATGTGAATGCGCCGGCGGGCGGCATCGGCATCCGGGGCGCGTTCGATTTCGTAACTGAAGATGGATGGGACACGGTCTACACGGGTGTGATGAACGAGACCACCCGTCCTCAGATTCCGATCCTGACTGCGCGGATCGAGACGGATTGGTATACGCAGAACACCGAATTCCGTTACGCGATGCAGCCGGGCGACATCCTGGTCGTGAGTGGGGGGGCACCGATCGGTCAGGTGTTCTTCATCCCGCGCGAGACGATCAACCTGACGCCGGCGTCGGAAGAGGACATGCAGGCCTTCGTTGCCCGGCAAGAGCAGTACTGGACCGAGCGTGCCACGAAGGAACGGACCACACCGTATGGCGCGCTGATCGCTCATCACTATCGTGACGAGCAGCGTGACCATCGGCGGGGAAAATAACACTTGGGATTTCAAGGTCGTGATGTTCAGCGACATGCGTGTGGTGAAGTGTTGCGCGTGCTATACGTTGAGCCGCAAAACGCGGGTGTTCCGGCCAGTCGAGGGGAGCGGTCACCATGCAGAGGTATTTGATCCGGCGCCTGATTTTCATGGTGCCGACGCTCGTTGTGATGTCGATGTTCACGTTCGGGCTGCTGCGCCTGATGCCGGGTGACTTTATCACCGCGCAAATGGCCGAAGCCCGCGGCGCCGACCAGGTGCAGATTGATCGTTGGCGCAAGGAACTCGGGCTCGACGTGCCCGCCTACATCCAGTACTTCCGCTGGACCGGGGGGCTGTTCCGCGGAGACTGGGGACAGTCGTATTGGCAGAATGAACCCGTCTTGACGGTGATCAAGCGCACGCTGCCGACTTCGATGGAGCTCGGCGGCATCTCGATCATTATCGGGATCATGATTTCGGCGCCGATCGGCGTGCTGTCGGCGGTCAGGCAGAACACGTGGATGGACTACTTAGGTAGAAGCGTCTCCATCCTCGGTATCTCGATCCCGAACTTTTTCTTGGCGACTCTCGTGATCATCTATGGCGCGCGGTGGTTCGGTTGGTTCCCGCCGCAAACGTCGCAGTCGCTCTTCGAGAACCCCGGGGGCCACGCGCAACAGTTCCTGCCAGCGGCATTCATCCTGGGTGCTTCCCTCTCAGCACAGAACATGCGGCTCATCCGCACGACGATGCTGGAGACCATCCGAGCGGATTACGTCCGCACTGCGCGGGCGAAGGGCCTGAAGGAGAGCGTGGTCATCTTCCGCCACGCCTTCCGTAACGCGTTGATCCCGGTGGTCACACTGCTGGGCTTCCAGATCACCATCACCATCGGCGGCTCTGTTGTCGTGGAACGCGCGCTCAGTGTGAACGGTATGGGCCGGGCCTTCATCGACGCAGTCCCCCAGCGTGACTTCCCGCTGGTGCAGGGGATCCTGTTGCTGCTGGTAGGCGTGACCCTGTTGATCAATCTGGTGGTCGATCTCTCATACTCATGGCTCGACCCTCGAATCCGGTACTCCTAATTTTAATTTCGACCTCTAGATGGAATTGAGGAGAACGACCCAATGGCATCTGCTGCACCCACCGTACAGATTGGGCAATCGGCCTATTCGGAGGCGAGTAGGCTGACGAAGTCCTGGACATGGATCAAGCGCTTCGCCCGCAAGCGGACCTTAGGTTTCATTGCCGGTCTGTTCTGCGTGTTTGTCGTCTTCGTTGCCATCGGCGCGGGGACGGGATTGCTGACCCCGTATGACCCGACGCGGGTACACGGCGCAGACCGTCTTCTGGGGGTGGGGTCCTATTCCATGGACGGGACGCGCTTCTACATCCTGGGCACGGATGAGTACGGTCGGGACGTGTTTAGCCGCCTGGTGAAGGGCGCGGAGCTCTCGCTGTACTTCAGCCTAGGCGTGACGACCTTCTCCATGACGATTGGGAGCACGCTTGGACTCATGTCCGCGTACTTCGGCGGCAAGTTCGACCTCCTCCTGCAGCGCGTCGTGGACGCGCTGCAGACGCTTCCGCTGCTCGTGCTTGCGGTGGCCCTGGTGGCCATCCTGGGGGCTGGCATCTGGAAGGGCTTCTGGGTCCTCGCGGTGCTCTCCATCCCGCGGCCCTTGCGCGTGATCCGAGGCTCGGTGCTCTCGGTCCGTGAGGAACTCTTCATCCTCTCGGCCCAAAGCCTGGGCGCCACGAACAACCGCGTCATGTTCCGGCACGTGCTCCCGAACGTGATGGCGCCGATGATCGTCCTCATCTCGTACGCGATCGCCGTGACGATTGTGACGGAGGCGTCCCTGTCATTCCTCGGCGTCGGTGCTCAGCCGCCGACCCCGTCGTGGGGGGTGATGCTGACGGGTTCCGGGCAGGCCTACTTCCAGACGAACCCGCGTCTGGCGCTGCTCCCCGGTTTCGCGATCTCCAGCGTGGTCTTCGCGGTGAATATGTTCGGTGACGCCCTTCGCGACGAACTCGACCCGCGTATGCGAGGCACGTAGTCCCCGTCCGTCACGCGATTGTCGAGAGGCCCACGCTTACGCGGGCCTCTGGCGTCAGCCAGCGCTCCTCGGCTTCCTCACGCGAGTACGATGCCTCCGTGAATACCGTGGGAGGCCTGTCATGCGATTGCCCGTCCAACTGCAGCCCGGCGAATCTGTGGTGCTGACCGTCCGACGGCACTGGTTCTTCCTCGTCGCTCCGCTCACGCTCACGCTGCTCGCCATGACCGTGCCGCCTCTGGTGCTCCTGACGGTCGTGGTGCGTACCGAGGGCCCTCGGGCGGTGGATGTGTTCGTGGTCGTCGTGTCCCTGATCTACCTGGTCGCACTGGGGATCCGCGCCTATTTCGTCTGGTACGCCTGGGTACACGACATCTGGGTGATCACGAACCAGCGGCTTGTCGACGGGCAAAAGCGGCACTGGTTCCACGAGGAAGTGTCCACTGCAGACCTGATGCATGTGCAGGATGTCGCGCTCGATCGGAGCGGCGTCCTCGCAACATTTCTGAAGTTCGGTGACCTGCGCGTCCAGACCGCCGCTGAGGTCCAGGAGTTCATCCTGCGCAAAATCCCCCGCCCCCAGGACGTGCTCGCGATCCTCGACCGTACGCGGGATGCGGCCCGCCGAGAGGCGCCGCCCTCGACCTGATCCCCTTACTTGCCGCCTCGCCGTGGCCGGGCGACCATGGAGCGGCGGCGGGCGTCTCGGGGGTTGTGATGTCATATCGCGGGCCGAGCCCGATGGATAGACGTGTTTCCTATCGCGCGCCCCAAACCTCCTCTCGGTACGCCCGGTTGGTGTTTCCCGCGTGTGCGTTCGTCGTGGTGGTGTTGTTCGTCGCAGGGTCGACATTGCTGATCCGTGGACGTCTTGCGGAATCTGCTGACGCGGACGCGGCCAGTGCAGCCAGCCGTCGCGCTGCACGGCCGGCCCGTGAGCTGCTCGCTCCTCGAGGCCCGGCTCCCCGTGTCGACCAGTCCCGCGCGTCGCTCCCCGTGATCCCGGCGCGGTCCTACATCCTGGTGGATGAGGCGTCGGGTGCCGTCCTCGCCGAGTCCGACGCAGCGCGACGTCTGGCGCCGGCCAGCGTGACGAAGATTGCCACCGCGGTCCTGCTTCTCGAGTTAGGGCACCTCGATGATGTGGTGACGGTGGACGTCGACGTGAACGACCTCGATCCGGACAGCACGATCATGGGGTTGTCGTCGGGGGACCAGTACACGTTCCGCGACCTGCTGCACGGCTTGATGCTGCGGTCGGGGAATGACGCCGCGGTCGCCATCGCGCGTGCGGTGTCCGGCGACGAGACGCGGTTCGTCAACACGATGAACGCGCTCGCTGCGCGTCTGGAGTTGACGGACACGCACTTCACGGATCCGCACGGTCTCGGCGGGCCGGAGCACTACACGTCAGCGCGTGACCTGGCGGCACTGACGCGCTACGCCTTCACGCTCCCCGGCTTCGCGGAAGTGGTGCGGCAGACGCGGTGGGACACACATGGCACGAAGCAGATTGAACTATGGAACTCAAACGTCTTCCTCTACATGTATGACGACGCCGATGGCGTGAAGATCGGCTATACGGAGGAGGCCGATCGGACGCTCGTGGCTTCCGCCACGCGCGACGGCCATCGGTTGATTGCGGTCGTCCTGGGCGACAGTTATGCCGCGACCCACGCAGGCAACCTGCTCGACTGGGGTTGGGACACCGCCTGCTGGCCCGCGGCTGCTGGTGGGTGCGAGCGCGTGAAGCCGCGGGAGTAGTGTCGCGGGCTCGAGCGGCTGTCGGCCGTCAGTATTGGCCCGCGAGGACCGGCGTCTGAGTAGGCGCGGTGCGCGTGCTGTCCGGCTCCACCGTCACGGCGACGGTATCGCCGCGCTTCAACCGGACCTCGGCGGTGCGCGTCCACGGGCCCTCGCGGTCAGCCCCGACAACACTGATCGATCGCGGCGGCTGCCCGGTCTGGATCAGCCAGATCTGGTACACCTCGCTGCCTGGACGAGCCGGAAGGCCACCGAGGCGGATCGATGCGCGTGAACTCGCCTCCTCCACGGCCAGCTCGAGGAACGCGCCGTTCCCGGCAGTCTGCACCACCATCCGATGTGCCGGTTCGACCTGTTCGCCCACGGTTCCGGAGTACATCAGTATCGCGATGACCGCGGCGGCGGTGGCAGCGCCGGCCAGTATCCCGGGGATCCACCGGCGATTCGCTCGCCTCTCCTCGGCACGGGCGAATTCGAGTACGCGGGCGCGAAGATCCGGAGACGGGTCCGCTTCTGGCGCGGTCGACGCGAGCGCTAGGACAGCAGCGCGCGCGTTCGCGTACTCTTCGTGCCATTGTGCCGCGAGATGCTCCTCGATCGAGGCGCGCTCGTCCGCGTCAAGCAGCCCCAGCGCGTAGGCACCGGCGAGCTCATTGATCTCGTCGCAGGTGAGCGGGGTCATCAGACCGTCCCCAGTCCCAGCGACCCGCGCAAGGCCCGGATCGCGTGGTGCATGCGGCTCTTGACCGTCCCCAGCGGGACCCCTGTGCGCTCCGCGATCTCACGATGTGACAACTGGCTGAAGTAGGCGAGTTCCACAGCCTCGCGATGTTCGGGTGAGAGCGACAGCATCGCCGAACGCACGCGGTCAGCCTCGATGGAGGTCAAGGCGGCTTCGAGGAGGTCGACCGCCTGCAGGCCGACCCGGTCGGGCACGGCGTCCGTCGATTCGCGACGCCGGATGCGGCTCCTGACCGCTTATACTGCGCGGCGATGGACAATCGTCAGAAGCAGTCCCTCCGCGGAACCGCGGTTGGCGGAGAGGCGGTCGGCCTGCCGCCAGAATGCCAGGTAACCCTCCTGCACCGCGTCCTCGGCTGCCGCGGCATCTCCGCTGAGGACGCGGAGGGCGAGGCCGTAGGCGCGCCGGTGAGTGCTGTCATAGAGCGCGGCCAGTGCTTCCGCATCGCGCCGGCGGAGGCGCGCAATTAAGTCCTCCATCGTGCGGTGCCCTCCCGCGCGCGCCTGTTCAGCGCGCTTCGGGGCAAATTGTACGGGCGAGTGGATGGGGCGGATGCCGGGCGGGAGTCCGTCCGGCGTCCGCCCCCGGCTCACGGTGCGCGGCCTTGCCCCGTGAGCCATCTGAACGGCGGGCTGGGCGAAATGCGACATAATGCAATCCGCCTCCACCCGGCACCAGCAGTTCGCGCGGACGGCTCGCGCGGTTCACCGGTACGGGCGTGCCGGAAGACAGTGGGGATCAGCGAGCGGCGGCGGTGGGGATCACGATCGGGATGCCGCTGGTCGGATGCTCGAAGACGCTGACGTGCGGGCCATACGCGGCCAGGACATGCTCTGCAGTGACCACGTCATGTGGCGGCCCTGCGGCGAGGACGCTTCCCTGGCGCAGGAGCACCAGACGGTCGCATGAGGCTGCGGCGCTCGTGAGGTCATGCACCACGACGAGGATCCCGGCGCCTTCCGTGGCAACCGCCCGCAGCAACTCGAAGAGCATTGCCTGCGCCTCCGCATCGAGGTTGGCGCTCGGCTCATCGAGGAGGAGCAGGCGGGCTTCCTGGGCCAGCGCGCGGGCGATGAACACTCGTCGCCGTTCGCCGCCAGACAGTGTGCCGAGGAGGCGATCCGCGAAGGCATCGCAACCCGCGCGTCGCAGCGCCCCTTCGATCACGTTCTGATCGTGAGCCGACTGGCGGCGGAGCAGGCCCAGATGCGGAAAGCGTCCCAGCGCTACCAGCTCACGCACGGTCATCGCGGGGGGGGCTTCGGGCAGTTGCTCGACGACTGCGACCAGCCGAGCGCGTGTGCGACGGTCAACTGCACCCATCGGCGTGCCAATGAGGCGGACGTCACCGGATACATGGCGGGCGCCGGCGAGTGCCCGGAGTAACGTGCTCTTCCCGGCGCCGTTAGGGCCCACCAGGCCGACGATCTCACCGGTACGGACCTCGATGGAGACGTTGCGGACGATGTCGCGACCGCCCGCACGGACGGTGACGTCGCGTGCCTCGAGCAATGGGGCACCGAGTGGCGCGGTCACAGTAGCCACCGACGCCGGCGTCGCATCAGGACGAGGAATGACGGGCCGCCGATGAAGGCCGTGATGATGCCCAGCGGAACCTCCTGGGGGCCAATCACCGTCCGAGCGAACGTGTCGACCAGGACGAGAAACGCCGCTCCGTAGATCAGGGAGAGCGGCAGCAGTCGACGGAAGCCGCCACCCCACGCCAGTCGTACCGCATGCGGCACCATCAGACCGACGAAGCCGATGATCCCGGCCACCGCGACTGCTGCCGCGGCCATCAGGGACGCCGCCGCCAGCACGATCACCTTGGTTCGCGTGACGTGCAGCCCGAGGTGTTCGGCCTGCTCCTCGTCCAGCTGGAGGACATCGAGCGCACGTGACGTGATGCCCAGCACGGCGATGCCGCCGACGACGTATGGCGCCGCCAGTACCACGCGGGTCCATGAGACGGTGTTCAACCCGCCAAAGATGAAGGCGAAGATCGGCTGTGCCTTCTGTCCACCCGTCAGGAGGATGAAGGATGAGACGGCCGAGCAGATCGAGGACAGCGCCACACCCGCGAGGATGAGCGAGACCCCGTCCACATCACCCCCGCTGCGCGCAAGCAACGTCACCAGCACGACGGTCAGCAGTGCTCCGGCGAACGCGCTCGCCGGCACCCACCCGAATCCGTAGGAGTCGATCGGAAGCGGCGATACGATGGCGAGCGACGCCCCGAGCGCCGCCCCGGAGGCGATGCCAAGCAGGAACGGGTCGGCGAGGGGGTTTCGGAACACGCCCTGGTACGCCGCACCCGATCCGGAAAGCGCAGCACCGACCAGGATTGCGGAGGCCACGCGCGGGAGCCGCACGTCCACGATGATCCGCTGCCACGTCGCCGGGGCATCCGGTGTGAAGGTGATCCACGGCAACTGGTCGAGGGCGAGTGCAGCAGCAGTGCCGGCGGGGATCGGCGCTGCCCCTCGTGTCAGGGCGAACACACATACGCACGCCAGGAGCGCGAGCCCGAGCACGATCGGCCCGACTGTCCCCAGCGCCGCCTGCATGCGCGCGATGGCTGATGCGCCCCTGGGCGCAGCTTCGATGCTGGGTGTCGCCACAGTCTGGCCGATCTACTCCATCGAAGATAGGGCGCGCACGTCGTCGGTCGCAAGCGGCGCACCGCCGTGCAGGACGCGCAGGCGGTTGATCCGGTCGGCGAGTGGCGGGTGGGTGGACCAGAGGCTGCTCGCGCGCTCTTCGAACTTCTTGATCGGGTTTGCGATGTAGAGGTGCTGCGTCGCGCGGTTCGCTATCTCCAACACCTCGCGGTCGGTGCCGATCTTCCACAGAGCCTGTTCCAGGCCAGTGGGGTTCCGTGTGAACTCGACCGAAGTCGCATCCGCGAGGTACTCGCGTTGACGGCTCACGGAGAGTTGCACGAGGCGCGCTGCGATCGGTGCGACAATGGCCAGGATCAGGGCGAGCACCATCAGGAGCGCCTGCGCGCCGCCTCCGCCGCCCCGGTCGTCGTTCCGCCGGCGGTGTCCACCTCACATCATTGACCGGAGGAGGACATCCGCCAGCAGGGCAATTCCGCCAACCAGGACGCCGACCAGCATGGCGAATCGGATATCTAGATTCCGGACATGGCCCATTTCGTGCCCGACCACTCCCTGCAATTCCTCGAGGTCGAGCTGTTCGAGAAGGCCGCTCGTCACGGCGATCGAGGCGTGATCCGGGCTGCGACCGGTGGTGAAGGCATTCAGTGCCGTGTCTTCGATGATGTACACCGCAGGCATCGGGACGTTCGCTGCGATCGCCATCTCCTACACCACGTTCATCAGGACCGGGTGCGATTCTGCTGAGGCCGGCCGCGCCCGTGAGGCTGCGAGCACCATCTTGTCGCCTGCGTAGTAGGTGGTGAGTCCCGAGACAAGTGCGACCAGGCCCGCGAACACGGTGGTGCCGAACGCGGCGACGGGATCACCAAGCCACGCGTACCCAACCACGAAGCCGAAACTGAGAAATAGCACGACGACTGAGAGGAGCAGCAGCGCGGACTTACGCCGGTTGGCGGAGGCCTGAGCATAGAACGTCGTCGCTGCCATGAGCCACCCTCGATCTCCCGTTTCGGCTGCCGAGGAGCCTACCGGAGGCGGACCTCAGGCACCTCGTTCGCCTCTTCCGGTGCGTCGAAGAAGTCGCGCCGCTGGAAGCCGAACGGCCCCGCCAGGAGGAGCGACGGGAAGGTCGCGATGGCCTGGTTGTAGTCACGGACCGTCGCGTTGAAATGCTGACGTGAGAACGAGATCTGGTTCTCCGTGGTCGTCAATTCTTCCTGCAGTTTGAGGACGTTCTCGTTCGCGCGAAGTTGCGGGTAGTTCTCCATCACAGCGAAGAGCGAGCGCAGGGTGCCGGTGAGGGCGTTCTCCGCCTGCGCCTGCGCGACCGGCCCCTGGGCGCCGGCGGACACGGCGTTGGCGCGCGCCTCTGTGACGCGGGTCAGCACGGCCTCCTCGTGCTCCATGTACCCCTTCACGGAGTTCACGAGGTTGGGGATGAGGTCCCAGCGGCGCTTGAGTTGCACTTCGATCTGGGCCCACGCCTCGTCCACGCGCAGGCGCTTCTGGACGAGACCGTTGTAGATGGCGATCGCGATGCCGACGAAGAGCACGAGCGCGACGATGATGATGATGAGGGGCAGCATATGTCGCACGCTTTCTGGAGGCCCGGCGCGGACTTCCAGACTCGGGATAACCGGTCGTCGCGACGTTGGACGTCAGCGGGGGAATCCCCGTCTTTCGTCAGCGAACCCTTGTTCCGCTGCCTGCGTCACCGGGCCGGCGAGCCGGCGGAACGCCGCCACCATCGCCTCGGCCTCAGGGGTGAGGGTCGAGCCGCCGCCGCTGCTGCCGCCCGAACCGGATTCCAGCAGTGGCATCCCTGCCGCTGCCTCCATCTCCCGTAATTTCTTCCAGGCGGTCCGCACCGGAAGTTGAAGCGCGGACGCGGCAGCGGCGACCGAACCATGGTGTGCGATTGCTTCGAGGAGCCGCGCGCGGTACTCGGAGAGGACGACCTCGTCGCCGCGTTCGAGCCAGATCTTTACGCGCAGACGGACAGGACTGGTGGCTTCTGAGTCCGGCATGGCTGTCTCCGCGGGCTGCATGCTACCGTCCTGCACGTCCGTGCAACACGCCATGTTCGGAGGGCCGCATGCCTCGAACGTCCATCGCCGCACGAGCGCTGACCGCGTTTGGCGCGCTCGCCGTAGCCGTTGCGCTCGTCGCGTGCGGGAGCGATTCAGCGCCGGAGGTGACCCCGGCCATCATGGCGCCCACCGCCCCGTCGACCGCCACTGCGGCGCCGCCGCCGAAGCCTGCCCGCACCGAGGTGATCCTCGCCACGACGACCAGCACGCAGGATAGCGGACTGTTGGATCTCCTCGTCCCGGCGTTCCAGAAGGCGACCGGGTATCAAGTGAAGGTGGTCGCGGTGGGTTCAGGTGCCGCGATGCAGATGGGCGAGCGCGGCGACGCGGATGTGTTACTGGTGCACTCGCCGGCGGCGGAGGAGAAGTTCGTCGCCGATGGATTCGGCATCGAGCGCACGCTCGTGATGCACAATGACTTCGTGATGATCGGCCCTGCGGGCGACCCAGCGGGGTTGAAGGGCGTGAAAACCGTCGCCGAGGCCATGAAGAAACTCGCCGACAAGAAGGCAACGTTTGTGAGCCGGGGCGACAATTCCGGCACTGACTTCCTGGAGAAGAACCTCTGGAAGTCCGCTGGCCTGACCACGCCGAAGGGCCAGTCGTGGTATCTCGAAACCGGGCAGGGGATGGGCGCCACGCTGACGGTGGCGCGTGAGAAGCAGGCGTACACCGTGACGGACCGCGCGACCTTCCTCGCGTTCACCGGGAAGTCTGACTTGCCCATCCTGCTGGAGGGCGATCCGGCGCTGCTGAACGTCTATCACGTTATCGTCCCGAATCCCGCGAAGCTGCCGAAGACGAACACCGAGGGCGGGCGTGCGTTCAAGGCGTTCCTGATCTCGGCGGACGTACAGAAGCTGATCGGCGAGTTCGGCAAAGAGAAGTACGGCCGGCCGCTTTTCTTTGCTGATGCCGGAAAGCCGGAGCCGACCGCCCGCTAATGGACCTGCTGCTCGACGCCCTCCGCGAGGCGATGCGGCTGCTCCGCACGGGTGACGGCGAGGTCTACTCGATCACGCTTCGGACGGCGCTGATCACCGGCGCGTCGACGCTGGTCGCCGCGCTGGTCGGATTGCCACTGTGGCTGGGGATCGCGCTCGGCCGGTTCCCAGGGCAGCGGGTGTTGCTTGCGATCGCGAACGCGGGTACGGGGTTTCCACCGGTGGTGGCTGGTCTGCTGGTGGCGGTGCTGCTCTGGCGCTCGGGCCCGCTGGGGGCGCTGGGACTGATTTACACGCCGTGGGCAATGGTGATCGCACAGGCGTTGATCGCGACGCCGCTGGTCGTTTCGTTCGCGGCGGCCGGCGTGATGGCGCTTCCGCCAGCGCTGCACTTCCAGATCCGCGCGATGGGCGCTGACAGGATGCAGTACCTCTGGCTCGTCGCGCGAGAGGCGCGGCTCGCGCTGTTCGTCGCGGTGATGGCCGGATTTGGCGGCGTAGTCTCCGAGGTTGGCGCTGCGATGATGGTGGGTGGGAACCTTGCGGGGGAGACGCGTGTCCTGACGACGGCTGCCGTGCCGGAGGTGAACCGCGGCAATTTCGGTACGGCACTCGCCCTCGGCCTGATCCTCCTGATCTTCGTGGTCATGGTGAGCGCCATGCTCACGACCGGGCAGGCGCGCGTGCAGCGTCGATGAACACTGGCACACCTGCGCTCACCATTCGCGCCCTCCGCGTGCGCCGGGCGGCGCGGGAGGTGATCGAGGTGCCTCACCTCGAAGTCGGAGCGGGGGAAACAGTCGCGGTGCTCGGCCCCAATGGGGCGGGGAAGAGCACGTTGCTGCTGGCTGCGGCGCTGCTGCTTCCGGCGGATGGCGAGATCTCGGTGTTCAGCGAGGCAGCGCGCCGCAACGTCCAGGTCCGCCTGCGTCGCCAGACCGCGACGGTGTTTCAGGACGCGGCACTCCTCGACATGACCGTCCGCCAGAATGTCGAAGTCGCGCTGGCGATGCACGGCGTGGGTAAAGCCGAGCGCCGCGTCCGCGCTGAGGAGTGGTTGGGGCGATTGGGCGTGGCCCACCTCGCGGGGCAGCGAGGGCATGCGGTCTCGGGCGGCGAGGCGCAGCGGGTGAGCCTGGCGCGCGCGTTCGCCGTGCGGCCGCGGCTGCTCTTCCTCGATGAACCGTTCGCGGGCGTCGACCACGCGACGCGTGCGACGCTGACGGGCGAATTGCGGACGCTTCTGGCGGCCGAAGGGACGGCGGCCCTCTTTGCCACGCACGATCATTCCGAAGCGCTCCTGCTTGCCGAGCGGGTCGTACTGCTCGACTTGGGCCGGCCGCTCCAGGTCGGCCTGGCCGCGGAGGTACTCGCGCGGCCAGAGAGCGTCCGCGCGGCACGGTTCCTCGGCTTTTCTGTCCTCGGACCTGCGTCATGCGCGCTCCTCGGGCTGCGTCCCGTCGAAGGTGTTTCGCACGCTGCGGTCGCGCCCGAGGCGGCGCGACTGGAGGCGGGTGGTGTCCCGGCCGTCGTGCGTCGCGTCGAGGCGGGTTCCGGCGTGGGGCGCCTGCTCGTCGAACTGGCCTCCGGCGACACGCTCGCGATCGGGCAACCGATCGAGGCGTTGCGTGATTCCTCCATGGCAGCGGGCTGCGAGGTGCCGGTGATGGTGGACCAGGCGCGGGCGGTGTGGCTCGCGCGCTGACCCTCGCTGCGCCCTATCCTCGACGCCGGAGGACGCGATGACGCAGGAGACCCACGACGATGTGCTGGAAGACGACGAGCCGCTGCGCAAGCACGGTCCGGTCGAGCAGCCTGTTGGAAAGTGGACCGGCCTCTTCCCGAAGAAGCATCCGCTCGTCCTCATCAATACCGGGGACGGGAAGGGGAAGACTACCGCCGCGCTGGGCGTGACCTTGCGCGCCTGGGGCCGCGGCTGGTCGATCTGCTGGCTGCAGTTCATCAAGAAGAAGGACTCACATTACGGCGAGACCTACGCGGCGGCGCGTATGGGGATCGAGATGGTCGCCCTCGGCGACGGCTTCACCTGGCTCTCTGAGGACATCGAGCATGACATTGCCCTCGCGACGGAGGCGTGGGCGCTGGCGCGCGAGAAGATCATGTCGGCGCAATTCGACCTGGTGGTGCTCGACGAGATCACCTACCCGATCACGTACCAGTGGCTGGACGTCCACGAGGTGATCGAGACGCTTCGTAACCGACCGAAGGACGTCGACATCATCATCACGGGCCGCTCGGCGCATCCACTGTTGGTGGAGTTCGCCGATACCGTCACTGAGATGACCGAGGTGAAACATGCCTTCCAGTCCGGGATCAAGGCGCAGCCCGGCATCGACTACTAGCGTGGCGGGAGCGTCGTCGCGCTCCGGCTCTGCGGTCGAGGTCTTTCTGGTCGCGCTGCGGTTGGGCCTCACCTCGTTCGGCGGGCCGGTCGCCCACCTCGGCTACTTCCGTCACGAATACGTGGAGCGGCGCGGCTGGCTGACCGACGCCGAGTACGCCGACACGGTCGCGCTTTGCCAGGCGCTCCCCGGTCCAGCCAGTTCACAGGTGGGGATCGCCATCGGTACCGCACGGGCGGGTTATCTGGGTGGCGTCGGTGCCTGGCTTGGGTTCACACTCCCGTCCGCGCTCGCGCTTGCTGCCTTCGCGCTTCTGCTGGGTGACTTCGACGTTTCTGCATCGGGCTGGATCCATGGTCTGTTGATCGCAGCGGTCGCCGTGGTCGCCCAGGCCGTCTGGGGCATGTCGCGTTCGCTGGCGCCTGATCCGGAGCGGGTTGCACTCGCAGTGGCTGCGGCCGCCGCACTGCTGATGGCGCCATCAGCCTGGATGCAGATCCTCGTACTCTCGGCCGCCGGCGCGTATGGCTGGATCCGTTGGCATCATCTCGACGTGGCAGCGTCCGCGGTTGCCCCGGTCGAGGCGCGGTACCGGCGTCTCGCACCACTCTGGCTCGCCCTGCTCGTCTTGCTGGTGCTGGGACTCAACCTGGCGCGAGTGTCCACCGCCACGGACAGTCTGGCAGCGATGGCAGAGGTGAGCGCGCGTGCCGGCTCGCTGGTGTTCGGCGGCGGGCACGTCGTGCTACCGCTGCTGGAGGAGGGGTTCGTGCCCCGCTGGCTCTCCGCGGACGAATTCCTCGCGGGGTACGGTGCGGCACAGGCCGTCCCCGGGCCGCTGTTCACCTTCTCCGCCTATCTCGGCGCGAAGGGGGCTGGGCCGGTCGGGGCCGTGGTCGCGCTGGCGGCGATCTTCACGCCCTCGCTCCTCCTCGTGTGGGGCGTCGGGCCATACTGGGATCGTCTGCGTTCGCTGCGGTCCGTGCGCGCCGCCCTTCGAGGCGTGAACGCGGGCGTCGTCGGGCTACTCGCGGCGGCGCTCTACTCGCCGGTGATCACGAGTGCGATCGGCGGCGTCGGCGACGCGGCGCTCGCTATCCTCTGCGGGGCGCTCCTGATCGTGTGGCGGCGGCCGCCGTGGCTGGTCGTACTGGTAGCGACCGTCGGCGGCGCGCTCATCACCCTCTGACCGGCGGACTAGGTTTCGTGAGGCGGTGCATGCACGGCGCGCAGGAGGGTCCATCCGATTAGGCCCGCTGTGACCGATGCGCCAAGGATCCCGAGTTTCGCCTCGGTCAGCAGGGCGGCGTCGTCGAACGACAGCCCGGCGATGAACAGCGCCACCGTGAAGCCGACGCCGGCGACTGCGCCGACGCCGACGATCGAGCCCCATCCCACGCCGCCGGGGAGCCGCGCGCCCAGCATGACGGCAATTCGGATCGCCAGCACGATGCCGAGCGGTTTCCCGAGGACCAGGCCGAGGAAGACGCCCTGCGCGACCGGGGATCTCAGGGCGTCACCCAGCGTACTCACGTCGACCGGTACTCCCGCGTTCGCGAAAGCGAAGAGGGGCGCGATCACGTACGCGGAAAACGGAGCCAGCGCCTTCTCCAGCCGGTCGAGTGGCGACACGTGGGCATATGCCTCGTCGGCGATGACGAGCGAGAGCGCCACCTGTTCCTCGTGGGTTGCCAGCTGCGTCTCCGGGTCGTACGCCTCCTGGACCCGGTCGACCAGGGCGTGCATCCGTTCGCCGAACCCCGCCTGTGGCCGCCACGCCTGCCAGGGTGCGAGGAGGCCCAGCGCGACTCCGAAAACGGTCGGATGGACACCGGACTCCAGCGTCGCAGCCCAGCCGGCGGCGCCGATCACCCAGTAGAGGGGGAGGTACCAGATGCCGACCTGCCGAAGCGCGAAGCAAAGCATCAGTGCCACCCCGGCCAGTGCGAGCGGCCCAGTGGCGATCCCCTCGGAGTAGAAGACCGCGATGATGACGATGCCGCCGATGTCGTCGGC
>VGPD01000014.1 GCA_016875635.1 Chloroflexota bacterium | reverse complement strand
ACGACTTCCGGGCCGAATTCGGCGACGATGCGGTCGAAGCCGGGCTTGCCGGGGTCGTACATGCGGTGGACGAGCTTGTCCGCGTCGCCGTGGACGGCGCCGTACTTCTGGGCGATGTACTGGCAGAGGTGCGACTTCCCGGTCGCGATCGATCCGGTGACACCCAGCACGAGCGGCATACGGTCCTCCATCGTCAGAGCCCCGTCCGGGGCGGATCACGCGCCGTGGCGCAGGCTACCCGAGGCCCCGGGAGCCGTCGAGGCAGCCGGGTGCCGGCTCGCCTACCACGTGTGTTCTTGCTCGTGCGGCGGGTGCTTCGTGCGCAGCACCGCGTCCCAGCGCGGGAGCGCCGACGCGTCGTGGACATCGAGCAGCCCCGCCTGCGCCGCGATGCTCGCCGTCGTGTAGCCGAAGACGAGCCGGGCGAGGGTGTCGACGGGCAGGGTGACGTCCGGTGTGACACCCCCGGCAGCGGTGACGCGGGCACCCTCGGGCGAGGTTTCGAGAAGCCAGCGGCCTTCGTTCCACGGACAAACGGGGTCGACGACGGCGAAGCGCAGGCTGGCGGCCTCGGCGTAGCCGCGCAGCGGCAGGGCGTCGGCGATGGTGACGAGGCGTGCCATGATCCCATCACGCCTCGACAGGTTGAGGCGACGTGGCTCGACCAGCATGAGCGGGAGCGGGTCGTCCGGCGCCGCGTTCGCCCATTCGACGGCGTCGACATTGGCATAGCCGCCGATGACCCGCCAGAGCGCCTGGTGCGCCGCCGGGGTCAGCGCGACGAAGTCCATCACACGCAACATCTGGCCACCGGCTGGCTTTGCGCCGTGGACATAGACGACATAACCAAGCGTCGTGCCAGCCTCCTCGTAGGCGATGATGGTTTGTTTCACACCCACCGGGACCTGCAGTTCGCCCGCGTCCCACATCGCCCGTCCTCGGTGGATGAGGCCGGTACGGTCCTCGCGGTGGCGACGGTACACGTCCACCAGCAACCCGAATTCTTCGGCGATGTCGACCTCGCGGATGCGGCCTGGGGTTGGGCTCGGGTGGGTGAACTGCACGTCACGGGGCTCGAAGCGGTAGGTCACGCGGTCGGTGACGGTGGCGTAACCGTATCGCTGGTAGATCGCCGCCCAGGCCGGGTGCAGCAAGGTCATCGATGCCTCGCCGGTCTCGTGGAGATGGTCGAAATGCCGCTCGACGACGGCACGGAGGTAGCCCTTCATCCGGGCGGCAGGGTGCGTGGAGACGCAGGTGACGCCGGGGACGGCGACGGCGGGGCCGTTGAAGCGCACCTGGAGGGGCCACCACCCGTATGTGGTGGCCAGCCGTCCGTCCTCGAAGGCGCAGAGCGTGGTGCGCGGGTCGAGGGCGGCGACGCTGTCGTACGTCACGGCAATCTCGCGGGAGGCGATGCGGGCAAACTCGGGCATCTCCTCCGGCGTGGCCGGGCGGACCTCGACGTTCGAGGGAAGGGGGCGGCGGTGTGGCGTTGTGGCCATGCGGCAGTATACGAAGCCAGCAAAGCGCCGCGATTCGCCCTCCACGTGCCTGGCCTACTCCATGAGCCGCCCGGCGGTGACGCCCTCGGCGCGCAGCGCATCCAGCGTTGCCCGGTCGTAGCCGAGGACTTCGCCCAGCACCTCGTCGGTATGTTCGCCGAGGAGCGGTGAGCGGCCCTGAGGCACGACGCCGCGCATCCGGAGCGGGTGTCGCATGAGCGGGACGCGGCCGTTCTCCGGGTGGTCGACGTACTGGATGAAGTCACGCGCCTTCAGGTGCGGGTCGTGGAAGAGGTCCTCCGTGTCGAAGACGTACGAGCACGGGCACCCCGCGCCGGCGACGATCCGCATGACCTCGCGCTTCTCATGGCACCGTGTCCATGCCTCGATTTCGGAACGGAATTCCTCGGCATGCTGCGCACGAGCCGCTGGCGAGCAGAACCGCGGGTCTTCGAGCAGCTCGGGACGCCCGATCGCGATGCAGAGGGCGTCGATCATCTGGGTGGTCGCGGGGAAGATGAACACCCAGTCGTTTGGCCCGTCACCCTTGCAGGGATACAGCCCACCGCCCGCGCGGCCTCGACGGACGCCGAATCGTTCCGCCGCGTGCTCCTCCCAGTAGGAGGGATCCAGGGTGCGCATGAACATCGTCACGGCCTCCTGCATCGAGAGTTCGATCATCTGGCCGAGCCCCGTGCGCAGCTGTTCCACGTACGCGGCCACGACGCCGAGCGCGGCCTGGATCCCCGTGCCGGAGTCGCCGATGGTGGGGCCCACGATCATCGGTGGGCCGTCAGCGTCGCCAGTCGTGGAGAACGAACCGGCGGCGGCCTGTGCCACCCAGTCGTAGGCGTTGTAGTCCTTGTACGGTCCGCTGAGGCCGAAGCCCTTGATCCGGACATAGATCAGTCGAGGGTTGAGCGGTCGCAACACCTCATCGGTCAGCCCTATGCCCTCGATGACGCCGGGGCCGAAATTCTCGACGAGGACATCGACCTTCGGGATCATCGCGAGGAAGGCCTCGCGGCCCTTCGGATGACGCAGGTCGAGGACGACGCTGCGTTTGTTGCCGTTGTAGTTCATGAAGTACTGGGGGTCGGCTGTGAAGCGCCCCAGTCCCTTGCCGGTGTAGCGGCCCGCATCGCCTGTGGGCCGCTCCACCTTAATGACGTCCGCGCCCAGCCACGCGAGATATTGCGTGCAGGACGGGCCCGCCTCGTACTGTGTCATGTCGAGGACGCGCATGCCGTCGAGTGATGCCACCGTCGCTCCCTCCGCGCTGGGGCGTCGTGAAGTCTACACCGCCACTGCGAGCCCGAGGAGGACACGCGGACGACGGCGGCAGGTCCTGCAGGGGCCGGGTGCCGAATATCGAATCTGGGGCTGCCCGGTGAGGGCAAACGGAAGGGGGCCGTGCTATCCCAGCGTCCCGAGGACACCCAGCGCACCGCGCCCGACGATCGCGGCACAGAGCCGATCGATCCCCTGCACGTGTACCCGGTCCATCCGCGCGTTGGGAGATGGCGAGGCCGCACCGATCGTGAACACTGCGAGCGACGCAAGCAGCGCCATGTCGTAGTCGCGCTCGAATTCGGCGCGGTCGTAGGTCACGCCGCCTGCCCGCAATACGTCGAGGTACGCGTCGATACAGAGTGGCTCGACGACTGCGCGCTGTGCGGGTTCCAGGTCGAGACCGAGGAAGTACGCGAGGTCGTACGCGCCACGCGTCCGGCAGGTGAACTGCCAGTCGATGGCCGCGACTTCGATCGGTGCGGCGTCACCAAAGAACAGGTTGTCGAGCCGGAAATCACCGTGCGTCAACGTGCGCGGGGCGCGTGCGATCGCTTCCAGCAATGGGACGTACGCCGCGGCCAGCGTCTCGCGGGCGATACGCACCTCGGGGGCAAGCACATTCCCCGCGATGTCGAGGGCACGGGCGAATGCGCCGCCAACCCGGCCGGCGCGTGTCAGTCCCACAGTGGTGTCTGGCAGCCACGCAGCGGCCTCGATCTCAGCGGAGCCCCACCAGTGGGCGTGCATCGCGCCCAGCGCCCGCGCTGCGGCCAGCGCCTGATTGGCGTCGCACGACGCCTCCTGGTCGCCCTGCACACGCGGCGCGAGGTCTTCGAGCAGCAGGATGCACTCGCCGGGTTCGCCGAGCGCCGCCGCATATGACCTTGGTGTGCGGAGCGGCGTCATTGCGGCGAACTGCCGATAGAACCGCACCTCACGCTCGTACCACCCCTGGAAGACGGCGACCCCGCGGACGCCGGGCGTGCCGAACTTGGCGATGAGACGGGAGGGGCCTGCGGCCCCCTGGTACGTGGGCCGTACGTGGAAGGCGTCGCCGTTGACGCCGCCCCGGTCACCAACCGGCGTCGTCACAAGTGCCGTCACGCGCGACGCAGCGGGCAACGCGTCCGAGACGTGCAGAGCAGCCTGAACCCACCCCGCCGTGAGGTCTTCCACACGAAATGGGGTAGCGGCCGAGGTCACAGCAGCGGCTCCAGCACCTCGGCGAGCGCGAGCAGATCTTCATCGTGGCCAGAGCGTGCTGCCAACTGCAGTCCCACGGGCATCGAATCGACGAGCCCGGCGGGCACGGTGAGCGCGGGCATCCCGCTGTGCGTCCACGGGAGGTTCATTGCCGGATCGCCGGTGGAGCGCAGCCCCAGCGGCGCCGGTCCGGGGGCGGCCGGGCAGGCCCAGGCGTCGAGGCCGTGCTCATCCATCAGCGCCTCCAGGGCTGCGCGCACCCGGCCTCGACTCGCCGCCCCCTCGGCCCGCTGTGCCGTGGTGATGAGGGCGCCCGAGTCGAACAGGGAGGCGCTGCCGCCGCGCACGATGGCGCCCCACCGGGCAAATCGCTCGAGATGCTGCTCGCGGAACTCCGCGGTGGCGAGCGCGCGATGGTGCTCCGTAATCGCATCGATGTCACTGAGCGCAGGCACCCGCCGTACCGCCACCCCGGCCTCCTCGAGCGCGCGCAGCGAGGACTCGAACGACTCGCGCGCGGCGGGTTCCGCCTGGTCGAGGTACGGCCCGTCCGGGACGCCGATCGTGATCGTGCGCGGGGCCTCGACGCCGGCGCGCCATCCGTCGAGCAGCACGGAGGCGAGGAGGCGTGCTCCGGCGGCGTCCTGTGTGAAGAAGCCGACGTGGTCAACCGAGGGGGAGTAGTAAAGGACGCCGTCCGTCGGGACACGACCGTATGTCGGCTTCACCCCGACGACCCCGCAGAACGCGGCGGGCCGGATCACGGAACCGACCGTTTGCGTCCCCAGGGCGGCATGTGCGTAGCCCGATGCGACGGCTGCCGCGGACCCGCTGCTCGATCCGCCGGGCGTGCGCCGGGGATCGTGCGGGTTCGCGGTCGCGCCGGGATCGAAGTACGCGAACTCGGTGGTCACCGTCTTGCCGAGGATCAACGCACCGGCGTCTCGCAGGCGTCGGACAGCGGTGCCTTCGGAAAGCGGGAACGCCTCGAGTGGCAGGGCGGAGCCAGCGCGGGTCGGCAGACCCTCGACGGCGATGATGTCCTTTACACCGACCAGAGCGCCGTATAGCAGAGGTCGCGAGGTCGGGTCCGGATAGCGCGCGGCGAGCGCCGTCGCGGCCTCCAGCAGGCGCTGCCGTCTCCCCTCTTCGGGCAGGAGGGCACGCGTGATCCCGTCCGACGAGTCCAGCCGGTCGCAGGCCTCCGCCACATGCCGGGCGGGCGCGAACGTCCTATTCCGCATGGTCGCGACGCTCGGAGCCAGGGGCACATGAGACAGGGGAGGGCGGGGATGTCCTGGCATGGACCGATCATATGCGCCGTGGCGGCGCTATGCCGCCTGTGAGTATGTCGTCCCGAGACGCATCATGTCGGCCATCGCCAGGGCGCTCACGGCGGGCGAGTAGTAGTACCCCTGCGCGAGGTCACAGCCGAGTTCGCGGACGAGGTCGATGTGACGCTCAGTCTCGACACCCTCAGCGACGACGGTCAGTCCGAGGACGTGGCCCAGGGCGACGACAGCCTCCACGATCGCTCGGTCGCCGGGGGACTGATCGATGCCGCTGATGAAAGAGCGGTCGACCTTCAGCGTCTGAACCGGGAACTGTCGCAGGCGGCTAAGCCAGGAATGGCCGATCCCGAAGTCGTCGATCGCGGTCGTGATGCCGATCGCGTGCAGTTCGTGAAGCACCTCGATGACCGCGTCCATCGTGAGGCTCGCGGTGGTCTCGGTGAGCTCGAGCTCGAGCAGTTCCGGACTCAGTCCGGTGTGGTCGAGGATGCCTCGCACCACCCGCCCGAGGTCCGGCACCATCAGTTGCCTCGGCGACAGATTGACCGCCATCCGGACCGGTCGGAATCCATCGGTGATCCATGTCTGCATCTGCTGGCAGGACTGCTCCAGCACCCACTCGCCGACCGGCACGATCAGTCCAGTCTCCTCCAGCAGCGGGATGAAGTCGGATGGTGGGACGGAGCCGCGTCCTGGGTGTCGCCAGCGCAGCAGGGCTTCCATCCCGCAGAGTTCGTTGGACATGGGGTCAACCTGCGGTTGGTAGTAGACCTCGAATGCGTGTTGCGTCACCGCCTCACGCAGGTCGGCCTCCAGTGACAGCCGGTCACGCGCGCTGGCACTGTCGATACCGGTGCCCAGCCGGAAGCAGTCGCCACCATCGTCCTTCGCTAGATGGATCGCGCCGTCGGCGATCCGGATCAGGGCCTCCGGATCCTCCGCATGCTGGGGGAAGAGGGCGACGCCGGCGCTGGCAGCGACTTTCAGCAGGCGCCCCTCGTGCGGGAATGGCTCCGACAGCGCCTGCAGGACGCGGCGGGCGACACCTTCCGCGGCCGCCGGGACCGGCAGCTGCGGCGCCAGGACCAGAAACTCGTCGCCGCCGAAACGCGCTACGATGTGTGGGGATGGCAGGTACTGGTGGAGTCGCTCCGCCACGGCCTTCAGCAGGCGGTCGCCCGAGGCGTGGCCGAGCGTGTCGTTCACGAGTTTGAAGCGGTCCAGGTCCAGCAGGATGACGGCGACACAGGCCTGGGTCTGACGTGCGTCGAGGATCGCCCGCTGGACATGCCGGTCGAAGAGGTCACGGCTCGGCAGGCCGGTCAGCCGGTCGTAGTCTGCCATCTGGCGGATGGCGTCGCTGGCGCGGCGGGACTCGGTCAGGTCGTGGACCTCGATTAGGACGACGGTGCCATCCTCCTCGCGCAGCGCCGCGAGGGCGATCTCAGCCTCGATCGTGGAACCGTCCCGGTGACGCAAGCCCGTCTCAAACAGCCCACCGCCGACGTCGGCCCAGGCGCGCGAGGCGACGAGGCCGGTCAACTGGTCAAGCCGTTCCGGCGCAGCGACCTCGTTCAGGTGCATGGGGACTTCGCGCCCGTAACCGAGCAGCCGGCGCAGCGCGCGGTTCACGAAGATGAGGGAGCCGTCACGGTCGACCAGCATGATGCCGTTCTGAGCAGCCTCGAGTGCCCGACGCAGCCGTTCTTCGGAAGCACGGAGGGCGGCCTGCGTCTCCGCCTGATCGCCGCTCGGGTTGCGCAGCACGCCGCGCAGACTCGTCAGGTGTCCGCTGGCGTCTCGGACGGCGCGCACCAGGGCGGTGTGGTGGACGGCATCGCCGCCCGCGTGGACCCAGCGGGCGTTCCAGACGGCGGGGTCTCCAATGCTCCCCCCACCGTTCAGGAACGGGATCGGGTCGAGGACGACCTCCGCCACGAGGTGCCGACCAGATCCTCCGGCGTCCGTCCCAGGATCTCGCTTGAGGCAAACGTGACCCCGATGAATCGACCATCCGGCGAGATCTCGAACAGCATGTCCGGCAGTTCGCGACTGACGGCGCTCATCCACGTCTCGAGTTGACTCACGCGCTCCCGCCGGGCAATGGCGCAGCGCAGCGCGATCAAGGCGGCTCCACCGGCGAGCACGAGCCCCGGCACAGCAGCAACGGGCGCGAATGCCCAGTTGCCAACAACGGCACCCACCCCGCCTCCCATGAGCAGGATGAGGGACACCCCTTCGGTGAACGGGCGTCTCGCGTGCGGGACGGGTTGGAAGTTCCAGCGTGTGATGGTCGGTTCCGCTCTCCCGTATGCAGGTGCTTCGCCCGATCTGGGTTCCCCAGTCCACTATCGGCAGGGCGGGCCTCCGGGTTCAGCGGCGGCTGGTCAGTACTCGCGGCCGGCTTACGATCTGCCCTCGCCCCGTCAGTCCTGAACAGATTCACCTCCGGTCGGAGAAGATGCGATGGCACAGGCCGGAACCCCGTTCCAAATTCGCTCGCTGGGACTATCCGTGTACCTGCCGACCGTCCTCTTCGCCATCGGGCAGGGCGCGGCCATCCCGGTCATCCCGCTGTTCGCGAAGGACCTCGGCGCTTCGGTCGCCTTCGCCGCGACGATCGTGAGCCTGCGGGGCTGGGGCACGATGGTGTTCGACCTCCCCGCTGGCGCCCTCATCGCCCGCTTCGGTGAACGCCGGTCGATGCTCTTCGGGACACTCGCGCTCGCCGTGACACCGTTCGCGATTCTCATCAGCCATTCGGCGCTCGTCTTCGCCGCGCTGGTGTTCGTGATGGGCTGTTCGTTCGCTGTCTGGCAGCTTGCGCGGCTCGCCTATGTGACGGAACGGGCGCCGTTGGAGGTACGCGGACGGGCGCTGTCGCTGCTCGGTGGCACGAACCGCCTCGGCAACCTGATCGGGCCGCTGGTCGGTGGAGTGGTGGCCCAGGCCTACGGGTTGGAAACGGCGTTCTGGATCCAGGCGGCGCTCGCGTGCGCCGCCTCGGCTGTGATGTACGCCCTCGTCCGGGGTGATGACCGGACGGAAAGAGCAGCGGACCATGGCGGCATCTACGGCCGGTTCGCGGGTGTGGTGGTGGAGCACCGCAGGGTGTTCATGACGGCGGGCCTGGCGACGGTCGCCATCCAGGTATTGCGCCGATCGCGCGAGGCGGCGATCCCGCTCTGGGGGGATGCGATTGGCATGTCGCCGAGTCAGATCGGTTTCATCCTGAGTGGCTCCATCTTCATCGAGGTGCTGCTGTTCTATCCGACGGGGATCGTCATGGACCGCTGGGGCCGGAAATGGACCGGCGTCCCGTGCCTGGTCTTCATGGCGATCGGGTTGATGTTGTTCCCGTTCGCCCACTCGTTCACGGGGCTTCTGCTGGCGGGGATGGTGACGGGCCTGGGCAACGGGTTCGGTTCCGGGATCGCGATGACACTGGGCGCGGACTTCTCGCCGCCCGTGGGCCGCAACGAGTTCATCGGCGTGTGGCGGTTGGTGGGCGATGTCGGCGGGGCGGCCGGGCCGATGCTGATCGGCGGCCTCGCCGGCGCGATCGGCCTTGGTGGCGCGATCGTCGCCTCCGGGAGCGTGGGGGCGCTGGGGGCGATCGTGCTGCTGTTCTTCGTCGCGGAACCGCTGAAGCGCGCACGGACCTCTGTTGAGGCCCCCGTCGAGCCGCGTCCCGGCTAACCCTCGACGACTGCCCCGAAGCGGTCGAGACCGGGGCGTACCGCATCCGGATCGCCCACGGCGACGATCGTGAGTCGCTCAGGGCGCAGATAGTCGCGTGCCACGCGCCAGAGCTCCGCCGGGGTGACGGCTCGCACGCGCTCTTCGTACACCGCGGTGTAGCGGTCGTCGAGGCCGTGGAGCGCCAGGAACTCGAGGTGGTCGAGCAGGCCGCTGAGCGTCGCGCCGCGGATGGCGAAGACCCCGGCCACGTAGTTCGCGACGCTCGCCACCTCCTCGATGGGAGGGGCCGAGGCGCGCAACCGGTCCACTTCGCCCAGGATCTCGTCCAGCGCCGGCGCGGTGACGGGCGTCGTGACATCGGCGGACTCAACCCAGTAGGCGTCACGTGGCCGGGTCGAGATCTGGCTGTTCGGAGAGTAGGTGTACCCCTTCTGCTCACGGATGTTCTGCGTGATCCGGGAGTTGAATGACCCGCCGAGGAGTGCGTTGGCGACCTCCAGCGCGATGTAGTCGCCGTGCCCCGGAGGAGGTACCGGAATGCCAACCCGAAGCGTCGTCTGCTCCGCCCCTGGACGTGGGACGAACCGCACGACACGCGCGCTACTCGCCTCGGCCTGTCGGACCGCGGTCAGCTTGGGCGTCGCCCAACCGTCTGAGGCATGTGCGGCGGCCGCTGTCACGGCGTCCGCATCGAATCTCCCGGCGGCCAATAGCACGGATCCACCGGCACCCGCATGCCGCTCCCAGAAGGCGCGCACGTCCTGCGCCGTGAATCCGGCGAGCGCTTCAGTCTGCGGGAGGACGGTGGCATACGGGTGGTGACCGTAGAGGGCAGCGCGAAAGGTCGCGTGGGCGCGCCACTGCGGTTCCTGCGCGGCGATCTCCGCCCACCGCTGCTGATCAGCCACCAGGCGCGCCGTCTCTTCTGCCGGGAAGCGAGGCGTGCGTGCCAGTCCGATCAGCAGCGGTGCGGCTTCTGCGGCGTGCTCGGCCAGCACCTGCGTGCGCAGAACCGTCGTGTGTTCGTCGCCTTCGACGTCCAGACTGCCGCCCATCGCGGCCAGAGCGTCCGCGAACGCGGCGCGGTCGTGCGTGGCGCTGCCCTCGCGCAGGAAGTCGTGCATGAGCCGGTCGAGCCACACCTGTCCAGGCGCGAGATGGGCGGATCCGACCTCGACGACCAGGCGCAGCGCGACGACCGGTACGCTCCCGCTTTGCACCAGCGCCGTGCGTATTCCGGACGGCAGGACGTCGCGCCGCCGTGGCGTGAGAGCAGCGGTGCGAGGTGCGCCGAGGATGGGACGTGGAGGGAGCGCGCCCCTCCCGGCGCTCACGAGCCGGCCCCCACCGCGGTCGCGGCCCCGGCGTGGAGTTCGAGGATCACGCGGTTCTCTCGTTTCAGGTAGTCACGGGCGACAGCGGCGACGAGTTCCGGCGTGACCGCCGCGAACCGCGCGTCCAGGTCGTTCACACGGTTTGCATCACCCTCGAACAGCTCGAACGAGGCGAGCAGGTCAGCCAGGCCGAAGCCGGGGATGTACTGGTCGGCGATGGTCCCGAAGAGCGACGCGCGCGCCTTTGTCCGTGAGCGGGAGAGCGCCCCGTCGTCGAGGCCATGCGCGCGCACATCTTCGATGACGGCGTCGAACGCTTCCAGGATCGCGTCGGGCGTGACGTCGCTGTCGTGGACCAGCGTGACGCACCAGAGCAGCGGAGTCTGGGCGTTGTGCATGTGGCCGAGGAAGTTGATCCCCCCGTCCACCTCGGAGGCGTAGCCGCGTTTCGACACGAGTTCGGCATGGAGCAACGCGTCGTCGCCCTCGGCGAGCGCCTGGTGGAGCAATCCGAGCGCGTAATACTCGGGTGTCGCTGCTGGAGGAGTGTGGTAGGCGATGGCGAGAGCGGGGGTGGGCGCGAGTAGGTCGACGCGCGTAAAGCGCCGCTCAGCCTCCTGGGGCGGTTCGGCAGTCTCCGCTCGCGGTGGCGGCGGGGCCGCCGGGATTGTCTCGAAGTAGCGTCGCGCGATCGCGAAGACCTCCGTGGGGTCAGCGTCGCCAACGACGACAAGGACGGCATTCGCGGGCGAATAGTAGGCGTCGAAGAACGAGCGCGCGTCCGTCAGCGACGCGGCGTCGAGGTCGACCATGTCGCCGTAACCGTTGTGCGCGTTGTGCCAGTTCGTGAACGCGCGCTCCTGCATGTCGATCCAGGGAAAGGAGCCGTACGGGCGGTTGAGCACGTTCACGCGGATCTCGTTCTTGACCACGTCGCGCTGGTTGTCGAGTTCGGCCTGTGTGATCACCGGTCCGCGCATCCGGTCCGCTTCCATCCATAGGGCCAGATCGAGCGTGTGCGAGGGCATGACCTCGAAGTAGTTTGTGAAGTCAGTGCGGGTGGATCCGTTCAGCAGGCCGCCATTCGCCTGGACGAGCCCGACGAGTTCCATCTTCGCCATCTGCGACGACCCCTGGAACATCAGGTGTTCAAAGAGGTGCGCGAAACCCGTCCGCCCCCGCGGTTCGAGGCGCATCCCCACCCCGTAGTAGACGGCGACGCAGATGACCGGCGCGCTGTGTTCCGGCGAGACGACCACGCGGAGGCCGTTCGCGAGCGTCAGTCGCTCCACGGGTACGCGGAAGGCGGCGGCCTCGGCGGAAAGGGTCACAGCGGCTCCTTGGCGGGTTCGGCTGAATCTGCTGGATCGATGGTACCGCCGCGCGCCAGTTGTGAAATGACGGCCTCGGGCTCCTCCATCGGTGTACGATCTCGACATGAACCCCACCGCGCGCGCTGCGCTCCTTGCTGGAATCGCCTCGGCCGCCGCGATCACGGCGGCGACGGTCGCACCGTGGTACTACCAGCCGCGCACGCTCACACGCGCGATGCAGAAGCGATGGGGCTACGGCGCGCTCTTCGAGGTGGACACGGACGAGCCGCTGTTCGCCCTGACCTTCGACGATGGCCCTCACCCTCCGTACACCGATGCCGTCCTCGACCACCTGGCCGCCCACGACGCGAAAGCGACCTTTTTCTGCATGGGCGAGCAGGTCGAGCGACATCCTGCCACCTACGCCCGCATCCTGGCCGAGGGCCACGAGGTGGGGAACCACTTCTGGGATGACCGCCTGGGCGTGACGCTGACGGGCGAGGAGACGGTGACGTCGTTGGAACGCACCGAGTCGCTGCTCGGCGAGGCCAACCCGGCCCGTCTCGTCCGGCCAGCGAGCGGATTCGTCCGGCCGGAGCAGCGACGCCTGCTCGATGAACGGGGTTACCAGATCGTCATCGGCAGTGCGTATACCTCCGACGCGACGAATCCTCCGGTGTCCTATATGAAGTGGGCGCTGAAGCAGATGCTGGAGCCCGGCCGGATCGTCATCCTGCATGATGGCCGGAAGCACCGACGGCGCACGGTGGATGTGCTCCCCGATGTCCTCGACGAGGCAGCACGCCTCGGGCTGAGAGCGGTCACGGTCTCCGATCTCATGAAGGCCGCGCGCACGTAGCGGCAGGAAAGGGACGCAGGATTTTCGACGAGTTCAAGAAATTCCTGCTGCGAGGCAATGTCGTCGACCTCGCGGTCGGTGTGATCGTTGGAGTCGCCTTCGGTGCGGTCGTCACGGCGCTGGTCGAAGGGATATTCACGCCTCTCATCGCCGCCGCCGCCGGGGAACCGGACTTCTCGGCGATCGGGCTCACGGTGAACGGCAGCCGGCTTGAGATTGGGATATTCCTGAACGCCGTGCTTTCCTTCGTGATCGTCGCGGCGGTCCTGTTCTTCTTCATCGTGACGCCGGTCAACCACCTCGTGGCGCGGGCGCGCACAGAGGCTCCCGTGGAACCGACGCTGCGGCAGTGCCCGGAGTGTCTAATGGAGGTCCCGCGCGCGGCGAAGCGCTGCGGTCACTGCACGAGCCCGCTGACCGCTGCCTAACGTCCGAGGACGGCCTTCAGAGCGCCCTCGACCTCTTCACGCACGGCGTATGCCTCGAAACGCGCTGCCACTCGCCCGTCGGGGCCGATGACGAACGTCCATTCGTCGGTGTGGAGTCCCCATTCTGAGAGGAGCGGCGTGCGGCGCGCGCGCGACAGGTCGCCGTTGATCTCATGGGGGTTCTCGTACAGGTCGACATGGATGAACTCCGCCTGCCCCACATAGTCGCGCGCCAACGCGGAGAGGTCCTCGACCTGCGGGCCGCAGAGGGGCGTCGTACAGAACACCGGTGAGGCGAACACGACCACCAGCGGCCGGCCAGCCGCCACGGCGTCGGCGATCCGGGTGCGGTAGAGCGCCGGGTCCGGCTGGCTGGAAGTTGTCAGCTCTGCCAGCGACGCGACCTCGCTTGCCAGACGATTCCGGCTTGCCGGCGCGCGGTCACCAACAGCAATCGACTCTGGCTTTGCAGCGACGTCGACCGGGAAGGTGAGGTGCGCGACCTTCGCTCCCGGCCGCGTTACTTCGACTTCGACGACGTATGTGCCATCCTTCGGCAAGGTCGCCTGCGCGACGTAAATGCCCCGTGTGCCCGTCGGGAACGGGTGGTATCGGGCTGTCACACGCTGCCGTTCGTCGCCGCGACGCACCGTGACTGGTAGCGCGGGTTCGCGGACGAGTCCGTCGCGCGAGAGGACGGCGAACGCGATCCGCTGTGTGCCAACGCCCAGGTCCGGCGTGCCGAAGATGACGTCCAACCCGCTCGCCTCGTCGCGGTACATCGGATAGCCGCCGGAGAACGGGTCCTGCACGCGCGACATCGTCCCGCCGTCGCCGCAGGCGGCCACCGCGAACAGAGTCAGGGCGACGAGCGCGGCGAGACGGTACGGCACGTGATCCTCGATCAGCTGGCGGGAGGCGATCGTACCGTCTCCCGCGCTACGCTCGCTCGTGGCGGAGGGATACGCGATGCGGCATGTGCTGGCGGCGGACATCGGTGGGACGCAGATGCGCGCGGCCGTGGTGCGCGAGGACAGCGCCATCCTCGCGCGGCTGAGTGTGCCCACGGCGCCTGCCGACGGGTTCGACGCCGCCACGGAGCGGCTCGCGCTCCTGTTTCAGCAGGTGGCGGCGCGTGCCTTCGCGCCTGACCTCTCCGCCATAGGCATCTCGACCGCCGGGCCGGTCGACCCGACCGACGGGACTTACCGCCACCCTCCCAACCTGGACGGCTGGCACGGCCGGTCGATGGCGCCGGCGCTCTCGGAGACGCTGGGGATGCCGGTGCGAGTCGGGCACGACGCCACGCTGGCGGCGCTCGCGGAGGCGCGTTGGGGCGCACGCTCCGGGGCGAGGCACCTGATCTACGTGACCGTCAGCACCGGCATCGGCGCCGGGATCATCGCGGATGGCCGCCCGGTGCTCGGGGCGTCCGGCGGTGCGGGTGAGGTCGGCCACCTGATCGTGGCGCCTGGCGGTGCGCGGTGCGCCGCGGGATGTCCCGGCTGCCTGGAGGGAAACGCCTCGGGCCGCGCGATCGCCCTTGCCGCCCGCGCGGCGGCGGAAGCAGGTGCGAGCACCTCGCTCTCCGCCACGGCGACGGCGGCGGAGGTCTTCGCGGCGGCGGACGCTGGTGACAGCGTCGCCGGCGCGATCATTGGAGGGGCGATGGGGCACCTCGCGGCCGGGATCGCGAGCCTCCTCGCGGTGTTCGATCCGGAGGCGATCATTCTCGGCGGCGGGGTGGCGGAGGGACTTGCGCCGCGCTGGGAGGCATTGGTTGAGGCGGTGCAGGAGCGTGCGCTCCCCCGTTATGCCTCCGGCGTACCGGTCGAACTCACGGCCCTCGGTGAGGATGTGGGCCTCTTCGGCGCGGCGATCTGGGCGTTGCGCGAGGAGTAAGGGCGACGGGTCGCCCTCCACGGCGGCGCACCGTAGCCTGTGGTCATGATCTTTGCCGAGTCACTGTCCAAGTCGTACGGGCGGGCGCGCGTATTACGCGACGCCTCCTTCATCATCGGCGACGGTGAGCGGGTGGGCCTCGTCGGGCCCAACGGGGCCGGGAAGTCGACGGTTCTGGAGATCGTTGCGGGCGAGGAAGAGCCGGACAGCGGCAAGGCTGGCTGGCGCGGCGGCGACATCGGCTTCCACCACCAGGAGGCGCGCCTCTCCCCCGAGCACACCCTGGTCGAAGAACTGTGGACCGCATTCCCCGAAGCTCGCTCGATCGAGCTCGACCTCGCATCGGTCGCGGCGAAGATCGAGGCGGGCGACGGCGACCTCGACGCGCTGATCGAAGAGCAGACGGCGCTCTTCGAGCGGTTCGAGGCGCTCGATGGCTATCGCATTGACCAACGGATCGGGCGCGTGCTGGACGGCCTCTGCTTTGCAGTCGCGGACCGAGAGAAGCATTGCGCGGACTTCTCCGGTGGCTGGCAGATGCGCGTCTCGCTCGCGAAGGTGCTGGTCCACCGTCCGTCCAACATCGTCCTGGACGAACCGACGAACCATCTGGACATCGCCGCCCGGGACTGGCTCGCGCTCGAACTGGGCGAATACCGGGGCACGTTGCTGCTGGTCACGCACGACACCGAGTTCATGGACATCGTCGCGACGCGCATCCTCGAGCTGAAGGACGGCACGATTACCTCGTACACGGGGAACTACACGGCGTACCAGCGCCAGAAGGCCGACCGGATCGCACAGCAGGACCGCGCCGCCGCACGCCAGGAACGGGAACTCGACAAACAGACGAAGTTCATTGAGCGGTTCCGCTACAAGCAGACGAAGGCGACCGCGGTGCAGTCCCGGATCAAGGCCGTCGAGAAGATCGAACGAATCGAACGCCCGAACACCCGTGAGACGACGGTCTCCTTCCAGCTGCAGGCCACCGGGCGCACGGAGCGCGACCTGCTCACGGTGACGAACGTGGCCCATTCCTACGGCACCCACGAGGTGCTCACGGACGTCACGCTGCATGTGGAGCGCGGCGACCGTGTTGTCTTGATCGGCCCCAACGGCAGCGGCAAGTCGACCTTGCTGAAAATCATCGCACGTCGCCTTGAGCCGACCGGCGGCAGCATCCTGTGGTCGGACCGCGCCCGCCTGGCCTACTACGACCAGCACCAGGACGAGGCGTTGGAGGCGGGCCGGAGCGTGATCGAGGAGGTCCGCTCCGTCGCGACAGACGAGCCGGACGAGCGGTTGCGGAATATCCTCGGCCGCTTCCTGTTCCGTGGGGACGATGTCTTCAAGCCGATTTCGGTGTTGTCCGGCGGCGAGCGCAGCCGTGTTGCCCTGGCGAAGTGCCTGATCGAGCCCTCGAACGTCCTCCTGCTGGACGAGCCGACGAACCATCTCGATGTGGGGACGCGACGCCAGCTGCTGACTGCCCTGGAGGGCTACGACGGCACCATCATCTGCGCCAGCCACGACGCCTCAATCCTCGAGCGTGTTGCGACCAGGGTGTACGAGGTGGACGGCGGCACCGCCGTCGAGCGCGAAGAGATGCGCCGAGAACTGCCAGCGATGAAGCGGTCGCGCTGAGTCTCGGCCGGATCTCGACTACGGGACGATGACGCGGATCTCCGCCGTCATCCCCACGACGCGCCACCAGTCGCCACCTTCGTCGGAGTCTGCGAACCAGATGTCCCGGTGCCCCGCGGTGACCGCACCGCCGGTGTCCTTGCAGGTGTAGACGCGGTTCAGCGGGTCACCGGCGATGAGGAACCGCTGGCCCATGTATGACGCCGCGCAGGACGCGGCGCCCGCGTGGACACGTTCGCCGTTCGCCATATAGTCGCAGAACCCGCCCCCGTCGCCGGCGGAGCCATTCCTGATCCCCGGCGTGCAGTAGTAGAACGAGATCGCGGCTGGCCCGTAAGAGATGGTGTTCAGCCCACTGCTCGCCACGGGCCCTGCCGGGGCGACGGCCGCTGGCTTGGGTGCCGGTGCGGCCGCTACGACGGTCGACACAGCCGCGCTCCGCTTCACGAATACGACGCTTTCAGCGCCCAGCAGTCCGTTTTTCAGCGTGTTTGCGAAGTCCGGCGCTCCCACAAAGTGGCTCAACCACCGCTGGCTCGTCGTGTCCCAGGTGCTGACCGATTCCGCGGCGAACGGCTGCGAGGCGATCAATGTCGCGAGGTCACCGGTCCCGGCAACACCCACGGCAGTTCCGCCGGGTGCGGGCGCGACCAGGACGGAAGGCGTCCCCGTGGCCGTCGATGGGGTGGCCACAGGGCCGGGGAGCGTGGCGGGGAGGTCGCCGCGACGACGGATGAACACCGCCGTACCGGCGGGCAGCGGATCATCTTCGATGGTGTTGACGGGTGAACCGGGGATGTAGGTGACGAAGCGTCCGGCTGCGGCGTCGTACACCGCGAGCGACGCCACCTCGAACGGCTGGCCGGCGGCGACAACCCGAGGGGAGACGAGACCGACGAGGCCCACGGTGAGGCCGCCCGCCGGTGGTTCCCGCAACGCGACGGGTGCGCTCACTCGAGTGGCGACGACAGCGGGCGCCGAAGGCGCGGGTGTCGCGGTCGGGACGGGGGTAGCGATTTCCGCGATCAGGTACTGCGAGGCGACCCAGCCGACGATCTCCTCCCACCGGACCAGCGTCCATCCGAGCCCATCAGCCGAGGCATCCTGACCCGCGCTGATGAGGTTGGAACCGTCCGGTATGCACCCGATGACGGCACCGGCGAATCCGGGGGCGGCCCGAAGGCGCAGACAGTCGCCCTGGGCGCTGACACGCAGTCCGCCGGCCGCCTCGACGTGATGTGTGCCCGATGCACTCGCAACGAGAACGAGCAGGGCGACAACGAAACCGGCGGTGGTCCGCCGGTGGAAGGATCCGAACAGGTGTGCTTCGAGTAGGCCCATCCCTAAAACCGTACCGGGGGATTCCATCTCTGGGAACCCCCTGACGGCTCAAATGTTCGACCGGCATATCGAATTGCCCAGGTGTACGAATCTGGTGTGGACTTCCCCCCGGTAGCGGTGTCGGATACGTTACGGGCCAACGCCGAGGTAGCTCAGTTGGTAGAGCACGCGACTGAAAATCGCGGAGTCGCCGGTTCAAGTCCGGCCCTCGGCACCAGCCTCTCCTCGACGGCATCTGTCTGCCGAGGGCCATGGATGGACGGCGGATGGCCCGCATCCTGGTAGCCGCCAGCACCCCTGGCGCCGGCGCGACCACTGTCGCCGTCGGACTCGCTCATCGCCTCGCGTACGCCGGTCACGATGTCCGCATCGAGCGGCTGTCTGGCGACGGCCGTGCCGCGGTGGATGCAGCGGTCTTCGCGACTCTCGATTTCTGCTCCTCCAGCGGTACGCCTCTGGATGCGGGCGCCTTGCCTGACGGGGCTGTCGTCGTGATCGAGGCGCCGGCCGGCGCGGACGCCGCTGCCCTGGCATCGCGCCTGGGCGCGAAGCTTGTCGCCGTGGATGGTGGAAGCGGCGCGCCCTCCGGCGCGGTGCTCACGATCACGAACCGCGCCCGCAAAGGCGGTTCGCGGACGTTGCCCGAGGATCGGCTGCTCGCTGCCCCCACCGTGGGCCAGATCACGGAATCAGCACGTGCTCGCGTCCTCGTCCGTTCACAAGAAGGCGACCGTGCCGTCATCGAACACGTCGTGATTGGCGCGATTTCCCATGACTCCGCCGACACCTACTTCGCACGGTTCCCGCGCAAGGCCGTGGTCTGTCGCGCTGAGAAGACGGATCTGGGTCTGGCCGCATTGCTGACGGGTGCGGAACTCCTCGTACTCTCCGGGGGCAATGACCCGAGCCCGTACCTCCTCGACCGCGCCGGCGCGAACCGCACAACGACAGTGCTGCTGGCTCCCGAAGGCACCGTCGAGACCGTGCGCGATATCGAGGGCCTGTACGGCACCGTGCCGTTCTCACATGCGTCGAAGGTTGAGCGCGCAGGCGAACTGGTCGCCGCCGCGCTGGACGACGCGGCGCTCGCCTCACTGCTCGCCTGACCCGACCCGACGGACCGTCGGATTCCTCGCCGCGTCGCGGTGTCACCATGTTCTAAACACGCGATCAGGGTGCGGTAGACTGCCGTCTCCCTGACGCCTTGACCCTGTGTCGGGCCGGTCGAGGAGGGCTTCCGATGGCTTCAATCCGTCTGCTGGTGGGGACTCGGAAAGGCGCGTGGGTTTACACGGCGGACGCAGCGCGCCGGACGTGGGCTGTCTCGAAGCCGATGATGCCCGGTTGGAGCGTCTCCCACATGGCGGTCGACACGCGCCGTCCGATGCCCCGCTTGTTCGCGGGTGGCGGGCACTGGGCGTGGGGGCCGTACGTTGCCAGGAGCGACGACCAGGGGTCGACCTGGGACCAGCGTTCGACCGGGCTCGCCTTCCCGCCGGATATGGGCGTCACGGTGGGATCGGTGTGGAACGTCAGGCCTGCGCTGGCCTCACAGCCGGGGGTGATCTACGCCGGGACGCAGCCGCCGGGCTCTTCCGCAGCACGGACTGGGGCGAGACCTGGGCCCCGGTCGAGGAGGTCAACCGCCATCCGTTCCGTCAGTTCTGGGGTGAGACCGGTGGTGGCGTCTCGACGCTCCACACGATTGAGATCCATCCGACCGACCCGCAGTGCATGTACATCTCGGTCGCAACCGGTGGCACGTATGTGACGCGAGACGGCGGTAGCACCTGGGCGATCTGCTCGCACCGGGCGATCCCTACGAACCCGATGCAGAAACGGATGTGGGAAGAGTTCGCGGTGAACTACCCGCAGTTCGCCAACATGGAGTTCCCCGTGCCGCCCGGCGTCGACCCCGCCGCGGTGAACGAGATACACAAGATGCGCCTTGACCCGACGAACCCGAGGCGGATGTGGGCACAGACGCATGTCGGTGTTTCCCGCACGGACGACGGCGGCGACCACTGGGACGACGTCACTCAGGGTCTGCCCTCGTTCCATGGGTTCCCGATCGGGGTTTCGAAAAACGGCGACGGCGCTGCCTACGTCGTGCCGCTGACGTTCGAGGCGGACAACTTCCGCGTGGTCGACTGCCAGTTCGCCGTCTACCGGACGCGAGACGGCGGCGCCTCCTGGACACGCCTGACCGAGGGCCTGCCCGGGCCAGACGACTACCAGAGCGTCTATCGCGAGGGTATGGACACGGACGACGAGGGTGGCGTGTACGTGGGCACGACGAACGGCGCGGTGTATGCCTCAGCCGACGGAGGTGACCACTGGCAGCGGTTGCCCGGTACGCTGCCGCCGATCGTCAGTGTGACGGCGTCGCGGTACTAGCGGCGATGGTCGTCGAGAGCCTCGATAGGGGCCGTCTCACCGAATGACCGCGTGAGGTTCGTCAGGTAGCCGGTCACGCTCCGGTCGTAGCCAATGATGAAGCGGCTGACCGTGCGGAAGAGCGGATGGTGGAACTCGCCGTCCTCGGACACGGTGACCTCCGTCCCCCCGGGCGCCTGCTGGAGCGTGACGGTCCATGTCCCGCTGAACATCCGGTTTGGGACGACACGGCGGACGAGCCGCGACGGTGGCGTCGACTCCACGGTCTCCAGTGCCAGGTCGCCCGCTTCACGCCAGACTTCGTGGCCGTTGAGGTCATCGAGCCTCAGGGGGCGCTTCACGTCCGGGCGCCAGGCCCCCTGGCTGGCGAAGTCGGTGATGCGTGCCCAGATCGCCTCACGCGGCTGCTGGATCACCACCCGTCGCGACACCGTATGGCGGCGCGGAAGGAACAGGCCCACGGCCACGGGGGTCGTGGCGAGGAACATCAGGGCGGCCAGCAGGGTGAGGGGGAGGGCCACGTCTGCTCCTCGGGGCAGGACAGGACTGCATTACTATCGTAGTCGGGCACACCGGGACCGAGGAAACACATGGACCTGAGCCAGGGCCTGACACTGGGCCGAATTCGCGGCATCGCGATCCGTGTCCACTGGTCATGGCCGTTCATTGTCGCGCTGCTCTCGTGGTCGCTGGCGAACGGCTATTTCAGCGAGGAGTTCGGTTGGAGCGCCCCGACGCGATGGGGCTGGGCGATCGGCTGCGCCCTCTTCTTCTTCGCCTCCGTCCTGCTGCACGAGCTTTCGCATGCATTTGTCGCTCAGCACTACAGCATGCGGGTCCCCTCCATCACGCTGTTCATTTTTGGGGGCGTCTCGAATATTGAGGGCGAGATGCAGTCGCCGGGACAGGAGTTCCGCGTCGCGATCGCGGGCCCGCTGCTCTCGCTGGTCCTCGGCATCGCACTGGCGACCGCCGGGATCGTGGCCGGCGGCGACGCGGGGAGCGTGATCGTCTACCTGGGGTTTGCGAACGTGACGCTCGGGATCTTCAACCTGCTGCCCGGCTTCCCCCTGGATGGCGGGCGGGTATTCCGGTCGGCCGCCTGGGCGAAGACGGGCGACCTCACGAAGGCCACGCGCATCGCGGCGGCGCTCGGCACCGGGATCGCCTGGCTGATGATCGTCGTGGGCGTCCTCTGGGTTCTGTTCATCAGCCTGGCCGGGGCCTGGTACATCCTGATCGGCTACTTCCTGAAGACTGCGTCGGAGTCGGCGTTGGGGCAGGTCCTGGTCGACAAGATGCTGGCGCCGCTGACAGTGAGCGATGTCATGCAAGGTCCGCCCGAGCCTGTCGACGAGGGGACGCCGCTGTCGACGATTATCGATACGCGGGTGGTGGCGCGCGGTGAACGGTGCATCCTGCTCTCCCGCAACGGCTCGGTCTCCGGCATCATCACCGTCACGGACCTAGCCCGCGTCTCCCAAGAACGTCTGGACACGACCCGGTCCTCCGAAGTGATGGTGGCTGCGGCGAACGTGGTGACGGTGACGCCCTCTACCTCCGTCAGCGAGGCGATGCGGCTGATGGTGGAACGTGACCTCCACCAGTTGCCGGTTATCGAGGACGGACGACTGCTCGGTATCGTGGGCCGGGGCGACGTACTCCAGCAGGTAGAGGCGCGGCTGCGCTTCGGCCGGGTGCCTCGTTAGCCCTATTCGCGGGAGATAGGTTCCAGCCGCGCAAACGACTGTAGGAGCTTCTTCACACCCTGGTCCGGGAACGCCACGGTGACCTGCTGGTCGCCGGGGGTCGCGACGCATGCCACGACGACCCCGATGCCGAAGGTGCCGTGCCGGACCCGGTCGCCCGGGGAGAACGAGGGCTGCGCCACCATCTCCTCTTCCCGTCGGGCGGCGGCCGCGGCCCGCAGGCCGCGCGGGGACATCGTGTCGCCACGGCGCGCCTCGCCACCGGGCGCGGTCACGTCCTCGTCCGGGATGTCAGCGAGGAAGCGAGATGCCGGGTGCGCGCGGGCGGAGCCGTACATGAAGCGGCGGCGGGCACGTGTGAGGTAGAGCCGTTCCTTTGCGCGGGTCATGCCCACGTAGCAGATGCGTCGCTCCTCCTCCATCTGCGTGCGGTCAGGCATCGCCTCGATCGCTCGGAAGTGGGGGAGGAGGCCCTCCTCCATCCCGGCGATGAACACGACGGGGTACTCAAGCCCTTTCGCGGCGTGGAGCGTGGTCAGCGTCACCGCGTCCGGCTGCTCCGCGCCCGGGTCGTCGATATCCGAGACCAGCGCGACCTCTTCCAGGAACGCCGACAGCGAGGCCTCGCGCTCGACCTCTTCGTACTGGGCGGCCACGGCCCGGAGCTCCTGCACGTTCTCCCAGCGCGTCTCAGCGTGGTCGCGTTCGTGCTTCTCCAGGTATTCCTTGTAGCCGATGCGGGCGAGTACACGGTCCAGCAGGTCGGCCACGGAGAGGTTTTCGCGTTCCCGGACAACGGCGTCCATCAGATCAAGGAACACCGCGAGCGCCTGCCGCGACCGGAGCGCGAGCTTCGGGATCGCGCTGGATTCATCGCCGCCGCGGGCGGCACGGTGGGCGACGGCGATCGGCGAGAGGCCGAGTTCCGCGGCGCCTGCGATCACCTCGGTGGCTGTCTTTTCGCCGATGCCGCGGGTGGGGACGTTCACGACGCGCCGGAAGGCAACCGTATCGTATTCGTTGTGGATCAGGCGCAGGTAGGCGATCAGGTCGCGGACCTCGGCGCGGTCATAGAACCGGGTACCGCCCACGACGCGGTAACGGACACCCCGCGCGAGGAACGCCTCTTCGATGGCGCGTGACTGGGCGTTCGTGCGGTACATCACCGCGACACCGGCGGGTTTCACCTGCCCGCTGCGCACCAGTTTGTTGATCTCGGAGGCGATGAACAGGCCTTCCTCTTCGCTGTAGTCCGCCTCGAATTCGATGACTCGCGAGCCGTCCGGGTTCTCCGTCCAGAGACGCTTCTCCGGCCGGCCTTCGGCCCGCTCGATCACTGCGTGGGCGGCGCGGAGGATGTGGCCGGTGGAGCGGTAGTTCTGCTCCAGCAGTACGACCGTCGCGTCCGGGAAATCCTCCTCAAAGTTCAGGATGTTGCGGACATCCGCCGCCCGCCAGGAATAGATCGACTGATCGGGGTCGCCAACCACTGTGAGGTTGCGGTGTCGCCCGGCGAGGATCCGCGCCAGGCGGAACTGCACCAGGTTCGTGTCCTGGAATTCGTCCACCAGCACGTGGAGATAGCGCTCGGCGTACCGCTCGGCGACCTCCGGAAACCCATCGAAGAGCTCAAGTGTGCGTCCGAGGAGGTCGTCGAAGTCGACGGCGCCCGCGCGGCGGAGGGCCGCCTCGTACTTAGTGTACACCCGCGAGACGATCTCTTCGTAGTAGGAGTCGGCCTGTCGCTGGAATTGGTCTGGCCCGCGCTGCTCGTTCTTCGCCTGCGAGATGGCGGAGAGCATGGCACGCGGGGGAAAGCGCTTCGGGTCGATGTCCAGCTCGGACTCGATACCCCGTACGAGGGTGAGCTGGTCATCCGTGTCGTAGATCACGAAGTCGCGCGTCAGCCCGATCGGCTCGCCGTCACGGCGAAGGATCCGTGCGCAGATCGCATGGAAGGTCCCCATGACGAGTTCGGAGGCTGCGGCACCGAGCAGGCCCTCTACCCGTTCGCGCATCTCCTTCGCCGCCTTGTTGGTGAAGGTGACGGCCATGATCCGCCACGGCGGGACGTGCTGCGCCTCGACCAGGTAGGCGACACGGTGCGCGATGACGCGCGTCTTCCCTGACCCCGGGCCAGCCAGGATCATGAGCGGCCCACCGGGGGCCTCCACCGCTCGGCGCTGGGCTTCGTTCAACAGGTCGTGTGATGCGAACATCATGAGATTGTAGGCAGCTGCCGCGTGCGGCCTGCCCCGCCGTCCACACTCCCGTCCACGCTCCGCGAACGCATACGCCGGGTGGCGTGGTAGCCTGCGACGAGGGTGGAGGACGGACCCCAGATGCTGCACGGTGGTCTTGTGACAGATGTCCTGCTGGGTTGGCCCGGTGGCGACCTCGCGTCGGCGATCCGGTTGCTGGCATTTCTGTTTGGCGCCTACTTTCTCATCCTCTGGCTGGCCTCGGTCGCATGGGTGTACCGCGATGTCCGCCAGCGGACCGACGACCCCACGACGCAGATGATCGGATTGGCGATCGCCGTCGTGTTCCCGATCGCCGGGTTGCCCGTCTACCTCGTGCTCCGTCCACGCGAGACGATGCAGGACTCATACGACCGGCAACTCGAAGAGAACGTCATCCTCTCCGAGCTCCACAACCAGAACGTCTGCCCCAATTGCCGGCGTCCGGCACAGCCGGACTTCGTCGTATGCGCGCACTGCGCGACGGCGCTCAAGCAGGCGTGCCAGCAGTGCGGCCGGCTGCTCCACGTGCAGTGGCGGCACTGCCCGTACTGCGCGGCGCCTCGTGTGACCGCCCGGACTCGCGGCGACGCCGAGGGGGAACGTCCGACGCTCCGTCGCTCGCCGCCCCCGGTGGCGCGTGAGGATGAGCCGCGTCCGCGTCCGGTCGCCCGCACCCGCCGGCCCGAGGCATCGGACGACCGCGACTGATTCTCTCCGGATGACGCTGGATATGAGAGAGGCCGCCCGGTGGGCGGCCTCTCGGTGAGGCGGGTCGGATCGGGTGTTAGCCGAGCGCTTCCTCGATCAGGGCGCGGAGCTCGCTGGCCTCAGCGTCGCGCCAGCCCTCTGCGTATTCCCAGGTAGCGGTGTTGTACTTCTTGCGGGCCTCGTCCCACGCCGGCGTGTCACGCTCGACGCCCGCGAGGATGGCCCGGAGTGCCGGCATCTCCGCGTTGGCCCGGTCGGCACGTTCGATCCAGTGGCCCAGGTAGTTGTGGTTGCGGTCATAGAGCGCGATCACGGGGATCGACTCGAACTCACCGTTCTTCAGGAACTCGGACATGATGTCCTTGTTCTCGTCGCGCTTGAAGTAGCGGACCTCCATGCCCGTGAGCTCCCCGATCCGGGCGATCGTCGGGAGCCCGCGCCACACGTCCGGACACCAGTCCTCCCCCAGGACGAGCGCCTTCACGCCGTGCTTCTCGACTGCGGCCTTGATGGCCGCGACGTCGCCGGCGTCCGGCTGCCACTCGTCGTAGTGGCGCTGGAAATCCTCCTTGTTCAGTTCGATCGCGCCCATCCACGCCTTGAACGAGTCCAGGCCCTGCTGGTAGCGCTCGGGCGTCACCACGGAGCCGGCCTTCGGGGCCTGCGCGTGTCGCGTGATCGTCGAAGTAGCGGTCATCAGTCTGCCTTCCCACCCGTCACCCGGGTGCCACGGCGTGCCGAGGTCTGAATCGATGCTGCGGAGACGAGATGGTAACACTGTCACCACGGTGCAGTAAAAACTACAGCGGCGAACGGTCCGCCGCAGCCCACACCGCCGCGTGCTGACCCGACTCCAGCGCAACTGGCTCCGAACCCAGCACCCGGGCGGCCGCCTCCAGCGAGCGGAACGCCGAGGCGAATCGCTCTGATGTCATCCGGAGCGCCTCCTCGGCGTCCACGTCACGCTCTCGGGCAAGGCGTACCGCGGCGAACAACAGCGCGCCGACGTCCGACGCGTCCAGGGCGGCCTGCGCCGCCTCGGTGGGCGCGACGGACGCTGGCCGGAGGCCGGCGGTCCCTGCCCGTCCGATCACCGACTGAGTGCGCTGGAGCGCGGGGGCCGCGAGGGGGATCGAATCGAGCGTCCCGGCCGGTGGCGTTTCGGCGGACTCGCCCTTCGCCGCACGCTCGCCCCGCTTGATCGCCTCACAGCGGTCGAGGAGCGTTTCCATGGACACGGCCTCTTCGGCTCCGAACACATGGGGGTGCCGCCGGACGAATTTCGCGGTCGCGTATTCCAGCACGTCTTCGAGGGTGAACGTCCCGGCCTGTTGGGCGAGCGCCGTCTGCATGAACATGTGGGCGAGCACGTCGCCGATCTCCTCGCGCAGCCCGTCCGGATCACCCCGGTCGATCGCGTCCACCAGTTCGTAGGTCTCTTCGAGGAGGTAGCGGCGCAGGCTCTCGTGCGTCTGCTCGCGGTCCCAGGGGCAGCCGTCCGGCGCGAACAATCGCTCCATCACGCCGCGCAGTCCTGCGAGGCCGCGCAGGTCTTCCTCCGGCGCCAGGGCGGGCATGAGCCACGCCTCTGCGTCGAACGGCAGCGTCGCGACAGCGCATGTTTCGGTTGACCCGCAGCGCATGACGCGCGCAGCCTTTGAGGGTGGATAGCGCCGCCGTACCTCGGGGCGCGCCGCCTCGAACTGGGCGGGCAACACCAGCAGCGGCCGCTGCGGGTCGAACGCCGGATGGGCGGGGTCGAACGCCTGCACCGCGTGCGGTGCGAGGTCGAGCACCGTGCAGATTGCGTCCAGTCAGGGAGCCTCGGGCATTTGGCGAGTATAGGGGGGAGGGCTCCCTATACTGGGCGCATGACATTCGTCCGCTACCTGGCCCAGGGTGTCTTCCTGCTCTGCATCCCGCTCTTCCTCGTCCTGACGAACGTGCGGATCGCCTCGACATGGGAGGCGACTTATGACTACGCCTTCTCGCACTATGACGTGCCGAGCGCGACCGGTCTGGAACGGGCGCAACTCGACCGCGCCGCGACGCAGATCGTGGACTATTTCGAGACGGGACAGCCGGGGACGCTGCTGGATATCCGCGTGAAGCAGGGCTCCGACACCGTGCCGCTGTACAGCGAGCGCGAGGTCCTGCATATGAAAGACGTCCTGGGGCTGATGCGCTTCGTGTTCCGGTTGCAGGAGTTCGCCTTCATCTACCTGGTCATGTACCTGGCCGGCGTCTACCTGTGGAGCCGGGAGCGCTCTCTGCTGCACCTCGCCAAACTTTCGATGCAGGGCGGGGCCGGGACGGCCGCCGTCATGGGAGTGGCAGCGATCGCGATGCTGGTGGGGTTCGACTCGATCTTCCTGAAGTTCCATCAACTGTCGTTCGCGAACGACTTCTGGGCGCTGGACCCGACACGCGACCGCCTCGTCCAGATGTTCCCGCAGGGCTTCTGGTTCGATGTCTCGTTCGCCGTCGGCGTGGTCACCGTGGTTGAGGGCGGACTGCTGTTCCTCGCGGGGTACCAGTTCCTCGCCTGGCAGGAACGTCACCGCCCCGGCTATGTCTCGCGGCCTCGGCGTCCGTTGAACCTGACCGGGATGGGCGGGTAGCCACGCAGAGAGGCCCGGCTATACCGGGCCTCTCGTACTCACTCAGTCGGCGCGTCTGAAACGGACTAAAAGTCGAAGTGGTCGTCCGCGCCGTCGAGGAAGTCCTCGGGCTCGCCCTCGCCGGCGTAGGCGTCGGGACGGACGCCCTGGATGACGGCGATCCGGTTCACCTGGGAGCGGACGGCCTTGGGCGCTTTGCAGTGCGGGCAGGTGGCCGCATCGTCGCGCTGGGCGATGCGGCGCATCAACTCGAATTTCTTCCGGCATTTCGCGCAGCGGTATTCGTAGATCGGCATCCGTGTCTCCCACGTCCCCAGCCCGGCCTCGCCCGCGTCCTCCGGCTAGTCGAGGTAGTCCTTCAGCTTGCGCGAGCGCGTGGGGTGGCGGAGCTTGCGGAGCGCCTTCGCCTCGATCTGGCGGATGCGCTCACGGGTCACGTTGAACTCGCGGCCCACCTCCTCAAGCGTGCGTGAGCGGCCGTCTTCGAGGCCGAAGCGCAATTCGAGGACCTTCCGCTCGCGGGGGGTGAGGGACGAGAGCACGTCCATCACCTGCTCCTTGAGCAGCTGGTGGCTGGCGGCGTCCTGCGGCGCGAGCGCCGTCGGGTCCTCCAGGAAGTCGCCGAGGTGGGAGTCCTCCTCCTCGCCGATCGGGGTCTCCAGCGAGACCGGCTCCTGGGAGACCTTCAGGATCTCGCGCACGCGGTCGGGCGGGAGCTCCAGCTCCTTGCCGATCTCCTCCGGCGTTGGCTCCCGGCCGAATTCCTGGACGAGGCGGCGCTGGATGCGCACGAGCTTGTTGATCGTCTCCACCATGTGGACGGGGATGCGGATCGTCCGCGCCTGGTCCGCGATGGCCCGCGTGATCGCCTGCCGGATCCACCACGTCGCGTACGTGGAGAACTTGAACCCCTTGCGGTAGTCGAACTTCTCCACCGCGCGGATCAGGCCGATGTTGCCTTCCTGGATCAGGTCCAGCAGCGACATCCCGCGGCCGATGTACTTCTTCGCGACGGAGACGACCAGGCGCAGGTTCGCCTCGGTCAGCTGCCGCTCGGAGCGCTTGCCGTCGAAGATGATCTTCTGGAAGTAGTACTGCAGCCCGGAGCCGTGGGCGTCGTCCATCTGGGACGCCAGCGACTTCGGCGGCGGAAACAGCTTCGACTCGGACTCCACGAACTCGGCGGCGCGCAGCAGGTGGTCCGGCCGCATGATGTGGGTGATGATCGAGAGGCGGATCAGGGCGTCCTTCGTCCGCTCCTCGTCCCACTTCAGGTCCTTGCGGACGGCCTCCAGCGCACCCTCGTCCCGCTCGCCATCCAGACAGCGGCGGAACTTCGGGTCCACGATCCGCTCGTGGACGGACTGGCGCGGCAACTCCAGGTAGCGGCTGACCGAGGAGTAGATGTCGCGCATGTGGTGGAACTGCCGTAACAACTCCACGTAGACCTCGCCCCACGTCGGTTCGTCGCCGGTCTCATCCCGGTACTCGTCCAGGATTTCGTCGATGTGCAGCCATTCCTCGATGGCGCGGGAGAGGCGCTTCTCGTCGTCCGCGGTGAGCAGCGAAACCTTGCCGATCTCGCGCAGGTACATGCGGACGGGGTCGTCGATCCCGGCGACCTCATCCACGAACCGCTTGGTCGCCTCGTGGATGCCGCCTTCCTCGCGCGCCGCGATCGGGTCCACCTTCACGGTGATCCCGTTCTCCGCGAGCTGCGAGATGATCGAGGCGAGTTTCTCCGCCGAGATCTCCGCGTCCGGGATCGCCTCGAGCACGTCGTCCGCGGTCACAGAACCGGAACGTCGCCCCTTGTTCAGGAGCGTGTCCAGGCCGGCGTCCGCGAGCGTGGTCTCTTCGAATGCCTGTGTCATCTACTCACCCTTATCCCTGTCGGAGTCGCCGACACTGGTTCGGCGCTCATCTCGGACGATCTCCTGCATGCGGTCGACCGTCGCTAGAAACTCTCCCGCGAGGGCGGCGGCTTCACTCGCCACTCCCTCTGGCATGTCACCCGCCTGTCGGGCGCGGAGCGCGGCGTCGAGGACGGCCGCGCCCCCTCGACGTGCTTCAACGAACTCGGCGGTGCGCTGTTCCGCGGCCAGCCGGGTGCGTGACTTCTGGCGGCGCAGGCGGATCCTCCGCGCCATGTCGTCCACCATCTCCGGCACGTGGCGCGGCTCGAAGTCGCGCAGCGGCGTCGCCGCGAGCTCCTCGTACTTCGCGCGCACAAGCTCATCGAGCTCGGCAAGCCGTTCGCCGAGGTGGGCGTCCGCGACCCAGGCTTCCCATAGCGCGCGGTTCACCGAATCCTCGAACACCTCGGGCGCGAGGTCGAGGCCCGGGGCACGGGCCTCCGGGCGTGCCAGCAGCAACGACAGCAGCTGCCCCTCGCCGTCGAGGACGGAGGGGGCGGCCTTCTTCGCCTGTTGCACCTCGCGTGGCGTCGCGACCAGGCGTGGCGTCACGGGCCGTCCTGGTGCGTTCGGCCCGCTGCCACCGGCGAGCAGAGCGATCACCGTGCGCTCGTCTACCTGCCCGAGGCGCGACATACGGGCGACATAATGCGAACGCACAACCGGGTCGGCGATGGCGGCGACCGTCGGCGCGAGCGCCTGGAGCGCCTTCGACCGGGAGCGCGGGTCATTCACATCCGTCCCCGCCTCGATGGCGCGGAAGAGGTGGTCGGCGACCGTCAGGGCGGCATCCAGCATGGCGCGGAACGCCTCCGGGTCGCGGCGCACCATCGAATCCGGGTCGTCGCCGGCGGGGAGCGTCACCACCCGGATGTCCGCCGCCAGCACGTCCTGGTAGGAGACGAGGCCGCGCCAGTCCACAACCGGCACCGCCGTGTGGTCGGAGACGCCGGCCGCGACCTCGATGCCGCGCAACGCGGCGGCGGAGCCCGCGGCGTCCGCGTCCAGCCCCAGGACCACGTTGTGGCTGTAGCGCTTCAGCAGCGCCATCTGCTTCTCGGTGATCGAGGTGCCGTTCGACGCCACGACGTGCTCGAACCCGTACTGGTGGCAGGCGATCACGTCCATGTAGCCCTCGACGACGACGGCGCGGTCGAGACGGCGGATCGCGTCGCCGGCACGGTCGAGGCCGTAGAGGTTGCCGCTCTTGTCGAAGAGCGGTGTCTGCGGCGTGTTCAGGTACTTCGGTTCGTCGCCGGGGCGCATCGCACGGGCGCCGAAGCCGATCAGGCGGCGGCGGCCGTCGCGCGTGGGGAACATGAGCCGGTAGCGGAAACGGTCATAGACGCCGCGGTCGCCTTTGATTGCGAGGCCGGCCTCGATCAGGTCGTCCTCGCTGAACCCGCGGGCGACGAGGTGGTCCGTGAGGCTGCGCCAGCCGTCCGGCGCGAAGCCGAGTTGCCACGCGCGCACGGTGGCGTCGTCCAGCCCGCGGCGCTCCGCGTACGCCCGCGCCTCCGCGCCTTCCGCGCCGGCGAGGGCGGCCTGCCAGAAGACGGCGGCAGCCTCGTTGGCCGCGAGGAGCCGCTCTTGCTGTTCGCGCTCCTCGCGCTCGCGCGGCGACTGCTGGCGCAGCTCGACGCCGGCGCGCTCCGCGAGCCGCTGGAGGGCCTCCCGGAAGTCGAGGTTCTCGACCTTCCGGACGAACTCGATGACGTCGCCCCCGGTAGAACAGGAGCCGAAGCAATGCCAGGTCTGGCGCTCCGGGTCCACGGCAAAGGAAGGCGTCCGCTCGCTGTGGAACGGGCACCGCGCCTTCCAGGTGCGCCCGGCCTTCTTCAGCTCAGGGACATACCCGGAAACGACCTCGACGATATCGAGGCGGGATTTGACGTCGTCGATCACAGTCATTGGTCCTTACTACGACACCGGCGCGGGGATTCCGTTACGCCCGAACGAGGGCGGAATCCGGAATTGACCCATTATGGCTGAATCACCGGGATCTGGGGCGGCGGTGGAGGCGCGGGCGGCCGGTTCCGGATCCGCGCAACGGCCTCCGCCTCCAGCCGTTCGACCTCCGCCACCAGCGTCCGCACGCGGGCCTCGTCCGCGTTCTCGGCGTCGAGGCAGCGCTGAATGCGATAGCGCGCCCCGGCGAGGTCATGGACGACCTGGGGAGGCAGCGGCTTCTCGACTGGCGCGCCGGACGACCCGGCGCCCCCGGCCTCGACGACCGCCCGGTGCTCCGCGCCCGCGAGGCTGGCCAGCAGCCGGACGACCGTCTCTCCGCCACCGAGGTCCGTCGCGAAATCCCGTTCGGTGAGCCCCTCCAGCGCGTTGAGGAGCTCACGGCGCGCCACCTCCAGGCGTGCGGCGAGGTCGGCGCGGAGGTCGGGGTCTATCACTCGAGGGCCTCCCTAACGGGGGTAGGTGTTGTTGCCCAGCGCGGCGTCCGCGATCGAGTCGGAGGACAGCGTGATGGAGATCGCGGTCAGGTCGACCTCCCGCAGGCCCGGGAAGGAGAGCACCAGCGTCTCACCGGCGATGATCGTCCCGGTCTGTCCGATTCGCTCAATGAGCCGGTTGCTCGGGAGCGGTTCACGCACAGTGATCGTGTGGGTGCCCGAAATGGGAATCGTGCTGTTGTTCCTGACCGTGACGACCAGCGCACTCGCGCCACGTTCCACGTTCGCGATCTCCAGGTCGGTCGGCTGGTCCGGCTCCACGATGCCCGTGAAGGTGTTGTTCGCCTGGTCCGCCTCGGGCACAGGCGGATTCAGTGAGACGGTGACAGAGATCGCGCTGCGGATCTGCACGAACACGCCCCGGATGGCCGCCTGGATCCGCTGTCCCATGCGCAACCCCTCGTCGCTCTTGCCTTCCAGCGGAACGGGGGCGCTGCCGTCCACTGACGCAAGGAGCGTCCCGCGCGCATCAGCGGGGCCTGCGTTGAACACGGAGACATACAGGCGGTTGTCCTTCGCATATGCCGACTCGATCCGGAGGTCAGGACGGTCTGCGGGCCCGGTCGGCACGGAAAATGGTGCGGCTGCACGTGGGTCGGCGGTCACGGTCGTCAGCGCATCGAGGTCGACGCCGTCCAGGTCGGCGGCGGCGGCCCATCCCACGAGGTCAGGCCGGTCCTCGGAGGCGGCGGCCACCCAACGTCCGTCGGGCGACTTGCCGATGATCCGGAGCCTCGTGCCGGATTCCATCCGCAGGAGCACCGCGCCATCGGCGCTCGGTTCGTCTCGCAATGACGTATCGCGCCGGACGGTCGGGCCGGAGGCGTTGGGCTGTGAATCCCGGAATGGTACGTCGAACGGCAGCCAGCCCGGCCGCATCGCGCCGATGGTCGCGACCGTCGCGACGGCGAGACTCGCCACGGCCAGGAGGACACGCCAGCCATGCCCGCGTCGGTCACTGACTGCTGCGGCGCGCGCCGCCTCGACCACCGCATCGAGCTCGAATGCCGGATCACGCGGGATCTCGTCATGAAGCAGGTCGTCCAGCGGTTCATCAGGATGGCGGTCGGTCACGGTGTGCCACCGGCCCCGACCAGGAGCACCCGGCGGATGTTGTTGAACTCGCTGGACTCCTTCACGCTGTTTGTGCGGTCGATCTCGATCACGAAGAGGCCGGTGCGGCGGACCTCGATCCCGGTGTTGACCGAGGCGAAGCGCCCGGGCGCCAGCGGCCGTTCGCTGAGGTCGACGTCCAGTACGCCGAGGATCTCCCCGTCGGCGTCCGATATCTGCAGCCCGACGCGTCCGGAGAACGGGGCGCGCCCCTCGTTTGTCAGGCGCACCGCCAACCCGCCGTTCGGCTGCACGTCCGCGCTCGCAATGGTGAGGTCCGGGAGGGAGTCACCCTCCGCGCCGGTCGAGGCGCCTCCCGCGCTGGTGACCGACTCAGGCGCCAGCGCAGGGATTGAGGCCAGGTCGGGCAAGCCTCCGGCGACAAAGTTCGCGCTCGGCACCCAGCCTTCAAGGTTGGACTGCGGTGGGTAGACGACGCGGAGCCATGAGGCATCCTCGGTGCGGCCGGTGACGCGCGCCTCGCGTCCACCGGGGATGACCGCGACCAGCTCGGCGGCACGTGCCGGACGCGCGTAGACATTGGACGTCGTCGCCAGTCGTGCCGTCGACAGTGCCACGACGGGGGCGGACATCTCATCGGGCACTGGGACACTCCGGAGGTTGTCTGCGAGCAGAATGATGGCCATCGCGCCCGCGGCGATGAGCACGACGCCGGCAGCGGCGATGACAGGGGGGCGAGGTGTTCCGATCGTCCGTGCCTCCGGCCCAGCCGATTCATGCGCAGTCTAGGCAGCCACGCGTTGGACGGCCATTCGTCGCTAGCGGATCAGGCCCAGGGAGTGCGCCTGCCAGAGGGCATACCCATCGGTCATCCCCGACACATAGTCCGCCGCACGCCGCCAGGGAGGGTCGTCCGGCAACGACCACCCGGGGATCTGGTCGGGGCGTGCCTCGTAGTGGCGAAACAGCAACTCGACGACCTGCTGGCCGCGTTCGGCTTCCTTCAGCACCTCGGGATGCAGGTAGACCCGCTCGAACATGAACTCACGCAGCACGTCGGTTGCAGCCAGTACCTCGCCGGAGAGGCGGATGCGCGGCTGATCTCCCTCGAACGTCTCGGCGGAGGCGAGGACGCAGTCCGTGACGAGGGTGGCGACGCGTTCGCGATGCGCTCGTCCCAGCACGAGGCGGGCCGCATCCGGCAACTGCGACTCCGCGATCAACTCGGCGCGGATCGCGTCCTGGATGTCGTGGTTCAGGTAGGCGATTGAGTCGGCAAGCTTCACGATCTGCCCCTCCAGCGTGGAGGCGAACCCCCACGCCTCGGAGGCGACCGAATCGCGCGTCTTCGAGTGCTTCAGGATGCCCTCACGCGTCTGGTCGGTCAGGTTCAGGCCATGCCCGCCGCCCTCGAGCAGGTCGACGATCCGGAGCGACTGCTCGTTGTGGCGGAACCCCTCAGGCAGCAGGGCGGCTAGTTGTTCCTCGCCGGCGTGCCCGAACGGAGTGTGGCCGAGGTCGTGCGCCAACCCGATCGCCTCGACGAGGTCCTCGTTGAGGTTGAGCGCACGTGCGATCGTCCGCGCGACCTGCTGCACCTCGATGGTGTGGGTCATGCGGGTGACCACATGGTCGGAGTCTGGGTGGACGAAGACCTGTGTCTTGTGCTTCAGCCGCCGGAAGGCGCGCGTGTGGATGACCCGGTCGCGGTCCACCTGGTAGGCGAGGCGGATCGGGTCGTCCGCTTCGGCACGCTGGCGCGTGGCGGCTGCCTCGCGCGCGGCCAGCCGGTGCAGGGTCGCCTCACGGGCGGCCATCTGCTCCCGAAACTGGCGGAGGCGGGCGGCGTCTGCTCTCACGCACCCACCGTACCGAAATGGTTCATCCGGCGATACCGATCCGGCGCCATACCCTCGACTGAACCCGGCCCGGACGTATACTCCGAGGGTCGACCCCACCGGTGCGGCCGGGCGGGCTCGAGGAAGTCATCCTCCCCATAGCGACGCGGATTCGGCGGACGATCCGCCGCTTCGCCGGTGCGGCCGGGGACGATGTCGTTGCCCGCGAGTGGAAGGCGCATCTCATGACCACCACGACCAAGGAGAACGACGCCCCGCGCCTCAGCGAGCGGATGGTCTACTTCTTCGGCAGGGGTCAAACGTCGGACGGGCGCGGTCTCCGCGACCTGCTCGGCGGTAAGGGCGCGGGCCTCGCGGAGATGTCCACCCTGGGTATCCCCGTGCCGCCGGGCTTCACTATCACCACCGAGGTCTGCAACGCCTTCTATGCCCTCGGCCGGACCTACCCGGACGGCCTCGAACCCCAGGTCCTCGACGGCCTGCGACGGATCGAGGAGCAGGTCGGCGCGAAGTTCGGCGACCCCGAGAACCCGCTGCTCCTGTCCGTACGATCCGGCGCGCGCGTCTCCATGCCGGGCATGATGGACACGATCCTCAACCTCGGCCTGAACGACGTCACCGCCGCGGGCCTCGCCCAGCGGTCGGGCAATGAGCGGTTCGTCTTCGACTCCTACCGGCGCTTCGTCCAGATGTACGGCGATGTGGTCCTCGGCGTCGCCAAGGCGAACGATACCGATCATGATCCGTTTGAGGCGTTGCTCAACGCGAAGAAGAAGGCACGCGGCGTCGCCATCGACACCGACCTGACCGCGACCGACCTCAAGGAACTGGTCGCCGAGTTCAAGGCGCTGGTGCAGGAGCGCACGGGCCAGCCGTTCCCGGAGGACCCGTACGTCCAGTTGTGGGGCGCGATCGGCGCTGTCTTTAACTCATGGGAGACGCCACGCGCCTCCGTCTACCGTCAGATGCACGGTTACCCCGACACCTGGGGCACCGCCGTCAACGTGCAGGCGATGGTCTTCGGCAATCTCGGCGACGACTGCGCCACCGGCGTGCTCTTCACACGCAACCCCTCGACGGGTGAGCGGCGCATCTTCGGCGAGTTCCTCGTGAACGCGCAGGGCGAGGACGTCGTCGCCGGCACGCGCACGCCTCAGCCGATCCTGAAGGCGGATTCGAAGCCCGGGCTGATCTCCCTCGAGGAGTCGATGCCGCAGGCGTACTCGGAGATCGCGGCCGCCTGCGACCGCCTGGAGTCGCACTTCCGCGACATGCAAGACATCGAGTTCACCATCCAGCAACAGCGCCTCTGGATCCTCCAGACGCGCGGCGGCAAGCGTTCCGGCGCGGCGATGGTGAAGGTCGGCGTCGACATGGTCGACGAAGGCCTGATCACAAAGCATGAGGCGCTGCTCCGTCTCGACCCGGAACAGCTCGACGAACTGTTGCACCCCGTCTTCCAGCCCGGCAGCAAGCGCGAGGTGATCGCGACCGGCCTCGGCGCGTCCCCTGGCGCCTCGGTGGGGAAGGTTGTCTTCACCCCCGGCGACGCCGTCCAGTGGGCGGCCCGCGGCGAGGACGTCATCCTCGTGCGCGACGAGACCAGCCCGGAGGACATCGAGGGGATGAAGGACGCGCGTGCGATCCTGACGGCGCGCGGCGGCATGACATCGCACGCGGCGGTCGTCGCCCGCGGCATGGGCAAGTGCTGCGTGACCGGTTGCTCGGCCCTCGAAATCGACTACGCCCACCGCGAGTTCACCGTCACGGTCGGTGGCAAGGGCCGCGTGATCATCCGCGAGGGCGATGTGCTCTCGATCGACGGCACGACCGGCGAGGTGATGCTTGGCGCGCTTCCGCTCGCAGAGCCCTCATTCCCGCCGGAGTACGACCGCCTGATGGGCTGGGTAGACGAGGAGCGACGCCTGCGCGTGCGCGCCAACGCCGACACCCCCGAGGACGCCGAGCGCGCCCGCTCGTTCGGCGCGGAGGGCATCGGCCTTTGCCGCACGGAGCACATGTTCTTCGGCGCGGACCGCATCCTGGCGGTGCGCCAGATGATCCTCTCCCAGACAGAGGAGGAGCGCCGGGCCGCGCTGGCCAAGATCCTCCCGTACCAGCGTGAGGATTTCGCCGGCATCCTGCGTGCGATGTCGCCGTTCCCGGTGACGATCCGGTTGCTCGACCCGCCGCTGCACGAATTCCTCCCGCACACCGCGACGGAGATCGCCGAGCTGGCCCAGGCGCTCAACCTGCGTGTGGCCGAGGTGGAGCGGCGCGTCGAGGGCCTCCGCGAGGCGAACCCGATGCTGGGCCACCGCGGCGTGCGCCTCGCGATCACGTACCCCGAAATCTACGAGATCCAGGTACGCGCGATCATGGAAGCCGCCTGCACGTTGAAGGCGGAGGGCGTGGACGTCCACCCCGAGATCATGATCCCGCTCGTCGGCGTCGAGGCTGAACTCGCGGAGTTGCGCGAGCTCACCATCGAAACGGTGGAGCAGGTGCAGCGCGAGCGCGGTGTTGAGGTCGCCTACACCGTCGGTACGATGATCGAATTGCCGCGGGCCTGTGTGATCGCCGACCGGATCGCGCTGCACGCGGACTTCTTCTCGTTCGGCACGAACGACCTCACGCAGACGACCTTCGGCCTCTCGCGCGACGACGCCGGCCGCTTCCTGCCGGCCTACCTCAAGCAGCACATTCTCGAACGTGACCCGTTCGTGGAACTGGATCGCGATGGTGTGGGCGGCCTCATCAAGACGGCGATCGAGAAGGGCCGGACGACCAAGCCAGGTCTGAAGGTCGGCATCTGTGGTGAGCACGGTGGCAACCCGCCCAGCGTCCACTTCTGTCACGAGGCAGGCCTGGACTACGTCTCCTGCTCTCCGTACCGCGTGCCGATCGCCCGCCTTGCGGCGGCGCAGGCGGCGCTCGACGGGGACCAGGTGGTGGCGTCCGTTACCGACTAGCGAAGAGCCTTCGCGTCCGCGCAGGCGGCAGCCACGGCGGCCAGCGCGCGGTCAGCAGGGTCCCATGCGTCCGTGCGCCCGAACTGGAGCGCGACGGCCGTCCCGTTCAGGCATTCCGTCAGCGCCCGGATCTGGCGCGTCGCACGGTCGGTGGCTTCCTGCGCCGCTTGAGCGCGTGCCTTGGCATCTTTCACTTGATCCCGGAGCCGTGCTATCTCGCCGCTGGCTGTGGCGGCGCTCGCCTCGGCGGAAGCCCCCGGCCGCGCCTGTGCCGCCTCAACATCACGTAATTTGAGACCGGTGGTGTCGAGGGCTGCCTGGAGCTCCGTGATACGCGCGCTCCGTTGCTCGTCCGACGACCGTGACGGATGTCCCGTATCGGCCTTGGACGCCGGTTCCGACCAGGTCGCAAGCAGTGTGACCAGCAGGACGACGAAAACCACCGCCCCCAGTGCGATCACGGCGCGGCGGCGGTGACGGGTCCCGGCTACATGCACGCTGCTTCCTCTCGCTACGCACGACCACCTGTCTATGAGAACGATGGCGGAGGGCCCTGAGTTCTGGCATGAGGCCGTCCGGAAAACAGGACGGCGCCGGTTGCCCGACGCCGTCCCCCCCGAAGCCGCACGGGCTGTGGTGCCGTTGTTACTCCACGACGACGGTCTTCGCGAGGTTCCTCGGCTGGTCAACGTCTGCACCGCGCTCCGTGGCGATGTAGTACGAGAGCAGTTGCAGTGGCACCACGCTCACCAGCGGCGCGAGCGTGGGGTCGATCTCCGGCAGTTCGATGATGTCCGAGGCAACGCCGTCCAGCGAGTGGTCGCCCTGCGACACCATCGCGATCACCTCACCGCGGCGGGCGCGGACCTGCTCGATGTTCGAGCGCATCTTGTCGAACACCTCGTCGCGCGGGGCGATGGCCAGCGTCGGCATGCGCTCGTCGATCAATGCGATCGGCCCGTGCTTCATCTCGCCCGCGGCATAACCCTCGGCGTGGATGTACGAAACTTCCTTCAGCTTGAGCGCGCCTTCGAGGGCGATCGGGAAGCCGAGGCCGCGCCCGAGGAAGAGGAAGTCCTCCACCTGTGCATACTTCGCGGCGATCGCTTCGACATGGCGCGCGGCCTCGAGCGCCTCGCCTACGGCGCGCGGCAGCTGGAGGGCAGCGCGCACCTGCTCCGCCTCCACGGCGGGGTCGAGTGTGCCGCGCAGCCGGCCGAGGTAGAGCGAGAGGCCGTGCAGCAGCAGCATGCTGGCGAGCATCGTCTTGGTGGAGGCGACGGCGATCTCCGGGCCAACGCGCATAAGGAGCGTCCCGTCCGCGACGCGGGTGGTCTGCGCTCCGGGCGTGTTGCAGAGTGTGATCTGAGGACAGCCGGCGCGCCGTGCCTCGTCCATCGCCGCCAGCGTGTCCACCGTCTCGCCCGACTGGGCGATCGAGATCACCAGCGTGTGCTCGTCCAGCACCGGACGGCGGTAGCGGAACTCGGCGGCGTTATCCACCTCGGCGGGGATGCGGGCGAACCGCTCGATGTAGTGCCGGCCGATCATCGCCGAGTGCATCGAGGTCCCCATGCCGACGAGGACGACGCGGGTGATCTGCTTCGCCCAGTCGGCGTCGAACGGCACGCCGTCCGACATGTCCACGTGGCCATCCGGGAAGTAGCGGCCGCGCATGACGTCGAGCACCGCGCCGGGCTGCTCGAAGATCTCCTTCTGCATGAAGTGCTTGTACGGGCCCTTCACCGCGGCGACCGGGTCGTACGGCAACGTCTCCGGCGTCTTCACGAGGTCCCGCCCGGCGGCATCGACGTAGCGGACGCCCTCGGCGCGGATGTCCGCGAACTCGCCCGGCTCAACGAAGACGACCTGGCGCGTGTGGGGGAGCAGCGCATTCAAGTCCGAGGCGGCGAGGTTCTCGTGTTCCCCGACGCCCACGACGATCCCGCCCGCGTTCCCGATCCGCGCGGCGACCAGCCGGCCCGGATCGTTCGCGTCGACCGCGATCAGCGAGTAGGCCCCGGTGGCCTCCGCGGCGACAGCCCGCACGGCGTCCAGCAGGTCCTCGCCGTGCTCAATCCGTCCGGCGAGCATATGCGCCAGCACCTCCGTGTCGGTCTCGGAACGGAAGGGTCCGCGCGCGTACTTCCGGCGCAACGCTTCGAAGTTCTCGATGATCCCGTTGTGGACCACCGCGATGCGGCCGTCAGGGTCGAGTTGTGGGTGGGCGTTCCGGTCAGCGGGCTCGCCGTGGGTCGCCCAGCGCGTGTGGCCCAGGCCGGCAATCGCGGGTGGCATGGTGCCCTCGACCCGCTGCAGGAGCATGTCGAGCTTGCCCGTGGCATGGGCGACGTAGAAATCCTGATGGTCGCCGAAGAGGGCGATACCGGCGGAGTCATAGCCGCGGTATTCGAGGCGCCGCAACCCGTCGAGGATGATTGGCCCTGCGGGACGTCGCCCGGTGTAGCCGATGATTCCGCACATGGGGTGTCACTCCTGAGTGCCACCCCGCCCGGGAGGAAGTGTACGGCACCGACGCCGACACGTCTCGGTGGTGTGGACAGAGGCTATTCCTCGGTCGACGCGGCGTCCTCGGCGGCCTGTGCGGCCTCCGATGCGGCGTCCACGGCAGCCTCCGAGGCGTTTCGGTCGCGGACACGGGCGACCACGACGGTGCCCTCGCTCCCCGCGCCGTATGCACCGCGGTACGGCTCCGGCAGCATGGCGGCGATGCGGCGCATGATCGCGTCTGTCGCCATCTCGGCGCCCTTGCTGTCCGCGCGCATCCCATCAAGGGTGAAGGGCTCGCCGAACTCCACCCGGATCCGCGGGCGCCGTCGGAGCGCCCACTGCCAGAAGACGGCGGGGATGGCGACCCGCGACCCGGTGATCGCCACCGGGACGATCGGCGCCTTCGCGAGCACGGCGACCATCGCGGCTCCGGGGAGGGCGGCGCGCATCCCGGAGCCGCGCGAACGGGTGCCCTCCGGGAACATCAACACGACCTCGTTGTTACGCAGGTAGTTCCGCGCCACGCGGAGCGCGCCCATGTCTCCGGAGAACCGACGCACCGGGAATGCGCCCCAGGCCCAGAACCACCAGCCGATCAGCGGCACCTCGAATAGCTCGCGCTTCGCCATGGGATGGACGCGGCGGCGGGATGAGGCGGCGACCAGAGGCGGGTCGACGATGTGGACGTGGTTGGAGACGAGGATGACCGGCCCATCCGGCGGCATGTGGTCGTGGCCGACGACCTCCCAGCGGGCGAAGGTGCGGAGTAGTCCGCGCATCAGCCCGGTACTCACCCGGTAGGCGAGGGGGAGCAGGCGGCGCTTCAACTGCGCCATCGGACTACGTGGCCGGGTTCGCGCGGCGGTACACCTCGATGCAGCGCGCCACGACTTCGTCGATCCCGATCGCGTCCGTGTCGATGACGAGGGAGCCGGACGCGGCCTGGTCCGGACGCAGCGCCCGATGGCCGGTGTCGTCCAGCTCGTCCCGTCGCCGTGTCGCCGTCAGCACCTCGTCGAAGGTCGAGGTGCGCCCGGAGTCGAGTTCCTCGCCCAGCCGGCGGCGCGCGCGGACCTCGCTGGAGGCGTCCAAGAAGATCTTTGTGCGCGCCTCCACCAGCACCCGGGTGCCGATGTCCCGACCTGCCATCACCACAGGCTCCCGCTCCGCGATCGCCCGCTGGCGGCGGACCAGTTCCGCCCGCACGTCCTCGATGCGGGAAACCAGCGAGACGGCACGTTCGATCTCGGGGGTGCGAAGCAGGGGGGTCACGTCCACTTCATCAAGGTAGACGTGCGGCTCGGTCGGCTCCGGCCAGCGCATGTCGAGTGGGAGTGAACGGACCAGGGCGGTGACGGCCGGCTCGTCGTCGGTGGGGGTCCCCGCGCGCATCACGGCCAGCGTGCAGGCGCGGTACATCAGCCCGGTGTCGAAAAAGCCGAGGCGCAGCGCCTCCGCCAGCGCACGGCCGACCGCGCTCTTGCCGGAGGCAGTCGGCCCGTCAATGGCGATGCAGCGGGCGAGCGATTCCGCCCCGGTGATCCCCGGCATCAGTCTCCCTCTCGTGCGGCTGGTGTCGCCTGATCATAGGCATGGGCCTGTCCGGCGACCACCCGAGGCCCGCTAGGCGTCCTCGAGCCCAGCACGGCGCCGCAATGCGCGCTCCTCCTGGTCCGTCAATGGTCGGACGGCGCCCTCGCGCAGGTCGCCGAGACGGACCGGACCAACGGCGACGCGCCGGAGCCGCCGCACGCGGCTGCCCACAGCCTCAAACATCCGGCGGACCTGGCGGGTTCGACCTTCGTGGATCGTGATGCGGACCACGCCGCTCGCCAGCCGTGCCACATCTGCCGGGGCGGTAAGACCGTCTTCGAGCTCCACACCACGTCGCAGCCGGGTCAGCCCCTCGTCCGTCAGTTCGCCCTCGACGATTGCTTCGTAGACCCTGTCGACGTGGTAACTCGGATGAGTGAGCCGGTGGGCCCGCGCGCCATCCGTGGTGAACAGCAGCAGGCCGGTGGTGTCGCGGTCGAGGCGTCCGACGTATCGAAGGCCGGGCGGGATCGCGCCGATCGCCAGTCGGACGACGTCGTAGACGGTGGAGCGTCCTCGGTCATCTGAGGCCGTGACGACGACGCCCAGCGGCTTGTTCAGCGCGAGCGTGACGGCGTGCGCCGGCTCCCCCGCACGGGAGTCGAAGCGGATGGGGCGGCCGTCGACGGCGATGAGCGAACGCGCGGGGTAGACCTTCGTCCCGAGGGTGGCCACCACACCGTCCACGGTGACGCGCCCGGCCGCGATCAGCGCCTCCGCCGGACGGCGCCCGCCGATGCCGGTGCTGGCCAGCACCTTCTGCAGGCGCTGGAGGGCGGCTTCCGGCTCGGGGGTGGACGAAGGCATGGACGCCGGGCTAGCGACGGTGGCGCACCCGCTCGACGACCGTCGTCTCCGTGAGGACGACGGTGCGCCGGACGGCGGTGGCGCGTTCGCGAGGCGTGATCAATCGCTCACCGGCACCGCCCACGGCGCGCATCGCGAGCCCGGCCAGGGCCCGCTCCGCGGCGATTGAGGCGACGACCGTGGCGGCGGAGGCGGCGACAAGCGGGGCGAGGCGACGGGCGAAGGCCAGCCCGACTTCGCGAGGGGCGGGGAGCGGACGGCGCGCCGGCACCAGGTTCCGGTCGGCGGGGATCAGGCTCACACGCGCTCCTCGATGACGACCCGCGGGATGCGGGCCGGACTTGGAGTGTACCCCGCGTGCCTGATGGGCCACCAGTAGCACTCCGACGACTCGTTATGGAGCCCCGAGCCGCGCCTCGACCTCGGTCGTGAGGTCGAGCGGGCCATCCAGCCCTCGTCGCCCCTCGGCCTCCGCCTGGAGCGTGGCGACCAGAAACGCAGCCTCGCGACGTAATCCAGCGGCGCGGATCGCGGCGAAGAGCGGCGA
>VGPD01000013.1 GCA_016875635.1 Chloroflexota bacterium | reverse complement strand
TCACCGGACTGGGCGCGCGCGATGCGGCCACCCTGCTTCGGCTGCGGCGCCGCGGGCGCAGCGGCGGTCGCCGCCCCACCGGCTTTGCTCGCTGCGGGCTTCGCCTCTTCTTTCTTGTCTCCGCCGCCGCAGCCGATGAGCGCGGCCCCCGACAGTCCGGCGACACCGACCGCCGCACCCCGCAGGGCGCTGCGCCGGCTCACCCGGTGCGTCGCGAGCGACGTCCAATAGTTATCTGCCACCAGTCCCTCCTCTGGTCTCCCCAATGCACCGGGGCGGTGTTCGTATTCCCCCAATGCCTCCCCGGGATCCTATATGTATACGAAATCAGTTGGGTCGGGGATCTTTGGATTTCAGAGCAGTGGGAGGCTCAGATTCAGCGGCAGGAATTGTTTCAAAAAAACTGACCATCTGATGCGGTTCGCACCGAGTCGAGATTCCGGTAACCATGCCGCACTACCGTCGCCCCCGGCCCGGAGCGTCCGCGGGTACGATGTGCAGCGCTCCGGCGTGACTCACGCACAGCCAACGGTGCCACGAACATGGGAGGGTGCTGGATTGACGACGCAGGCAGAGACACGGACCAAATCTGAGGAGCATGTCCTCTTCGAACAGGTGGGCGATGTCCTCATCGCGAAGTTCAACCGTCCGGATGTGCTGAACGCGTTGAGCGGCGGTATTACCGCGGGGATGCACGAACTCGTCCGTCGCTTGAACAGCCGGGAGACGGGAGCGCGCGCTGCGATCGTGACCGGCGAGGGCCGCGCCTTCTGCGCTGGCGGCGACGTCACCGGCTTCCCCACCTCGAACCAGCCAAACGCGCGCCCCTACCCGACATACGCGAGGCCGCACCCGGAGCGCTCGATCGCACGAGCGATGCACTCCTGCGACGTCCCGATCATCGGCGCGATCAACGGCTACGCGGTCGGGGCGGGCTTTGGTCTCGCGTTGTCCACCGACCTGCGGATCGCCGCTGACGACGCGATCTTCCAGGTCGCGCAGACGAAGCGTGGCCTCGTCGCGGACGTGAGCACCGGGCCGCTGCTGCGCGAGGCCGTGGGCAACCAGCGTGCGCTCGACCTGATGCTGAGCGGCCGTCGCGTCGACGCGTACGAGGCGCTCGAACTCGGACTCGTCCTCAAGGTGGTGCCGCGCGACCAGTTGATGGACGAAGCACTCGCCCTCGCTTCCTCGATCGCGAGTGGCCCGCCGATGGGGATGTCTGCGTCCAAGCACGTTGTCTACATGGCGGGCGACCACGACCTTGAACAGGCGGACGCGTTCGTCTTGCTCTCCGTCTCTAGCCTCTTCAAGACCAACGACGCCGCCGAGGGTGTGCGCTCGTTCGTGGAACGGCGAGAGCCCAAGTTCACCGGTAGTTGAGGTGTGGAAAGCGCACCGCGGAAACGTCAGATTCAGTTCGTGCGCAGCCGTTGTGGCCCTGATCCTCCTCAGGATGGCGTGCTCTCCCCGCGCCGCTATCTGCGCGGACGTCGCCTGGGCACCCGAGGCGAGGACAACGACCGAGACCGAATCCGGTCGGCTCGGATTCTCCCCCTTGCTCCCGTGTGGGACGGGCCGTGGGTTTGTTGTCGCCTCGGTGTTCGTCGATGTACTGCCGGGTACACCAGCGCAACGTCGCATCAGTTTCATTGTCGAACGGAACGGCGAACGGGCCTACGTGCTGAGCGAGACGCGGACGCCGATCACCTCCACGCAGATTCCGCAGGGCACGCGGCGGCTCAAGGTGCTGGCCGGGCAAGTCGTGGCCGAGGGCTTCGTGGGCGCGTCGGGCAGCGGCGGCGAGATGGCCTACCTCCGCTGGCGGACGGACGGTGTCACGTACGAGCTCGATGCCACGGTTGGACGCGCGCTGGAAGAGGCGGACGTGCGTCAGGTCGCGAAGGCCCTCATGCTCCGCGGCGCAGCCCTCGACCGGTGATGCTCAGAGAGAGCAGGGCCGGCCCGATCTTGGCTAGCTTGGATATGACGTCATGGTACGCGGCCTCGCCGCTGTGAAGGACGACCGTGCGGCAGCGATCGTTCGGGAACGCATACGAGGGCTGGGTGGTCGTCGGCGCAGCCGCCGTCCTGTATCTCGTCATCGGTGCATCTGTCACTTACGGCCTCGGGCCGATCTTCAATGAGTTGGTGGATGAGTTCGGTTGGAGCGTTGCGGCGACATCGCTGGCGTTCTCTCTTCGTACGGAGGTGGGGGGCATCGCCGCGCCGCTCGTTGGGGCGCTCCTCGACCGCGTCGGCGCGCAACGCGTGATTGTCGGGGGTGTGGTGGTCGCGGCATCCGGCGCGCTGCTGATGTCGATGGTGGAGACGCTCTGGCAGTTCTACGCGGCGATGGTCGTGATGTCGTTCGGCGTGTCCGGCGCGGGAAGCCAGGTCGGGCTCGCCGCGACGGCGACCTGGTTCGAGCGACGCCGAGCGCGGGCGATGTCGATCATGACGCTCGGCGGTGGTGTTGGCGGGCTGGTAGCCATCGCCATGGCGGCGCTCGTCGAAGACTTCGGCTGGCGCTCCGCGCTGCGTATCCTCGCGGCGGCGATGCTGGCCGGTGGTCTGGCGATCTCGACGCTGACGCGATCACGCCCGGACGGCCACCCGCAACCGATCGACGGCATCGGCAGGGATGAGACGCCCGGGGGCCCCAGCGATGCCCAGAGGCGATGGGGCATTCCGATGGCGCGGGCGGCGCGGTCGAGGTCCTTCGTGCTGCTGACGCTGGGGATGATCGCGATGTCGTTCGCCACGACGGCCGTCGTGGTGCACCAGGTCCCCTACCTCGAACGCGAAGTAGGGCTCACGAAGGCGGCGGCGGGCAGCACGGTGTTGCTGTTCACGCTGACCTCGATCGTCGGACGGATCGGCCTGGGGTTCATCGCCGACCGCTACGCGAAGCGGGTGGTGATGGCGGCGGCGACGGGGATCGTGGCCGTCGGATTGGCGATGCTGGCGAACGCGGACTCCTTCCTGCTGGCGATGGCCGGCATCGGGATGGTCGCACCGGGGTACGGGGCGATGATGCCCGTACGGCCGGCGCTCTTCGCGGACTACTTCGGCACGAAACACTTCGGTGCGGTGAACGGGCTGGCGACGATGCTGGCGCTGACGGGTGGGGCGGCCGGCCCGTGGGCTGTGGGACGTGTCGTGGACGCGACGGGCGGCTACGTGGAAGGCTGGTACCTGAGCGCGGCCGTGGCGCTGGCGGGTATCCCGTTGTTCCTCTTCGCCATGCCGCCGTCCTCGCTCTACGGCGAGTTCCGTGATGCCGAGGCCTCGCGACCAGCATAGGACGCGTCGATCACGCGCCGATCACGCGCGGCCCACGGCGCGGTCGATGCGGGAGATGAGCGTTGCCTCCAGCGGGCCGTCTCCCTCGGCGCGTACGCACTCCGCGAGTTCGGTCCGATCCTTCACGCCCAGTACCACGGTGTCCACGCCCGCGATGCTCAACGCGTACCGGTGTGCGAGGTACGCCGCGGGGACGCCGAGTTCCGAGGCGATCACGCGGAACGGTGCAGCCCGCCGGTAATCCTCGACATCCGGGTGATCCTCCGCCAGGGCGCGGTCGAACGCATCCGTCAGCGCGCCCGCCTGCACGGCACGGATCCCCATCACGCCCACGCCCTGTGCGACGGCCGTGGCGATCAACGCCCGCGGGATCGCGGGCTCCTCATACCGCTTCAATCCACCTGGTGAGTCCAGCAGGTTCGCGATGCACTGCACGACCTGCGGCCGGGGCGCATCCTCCAGCACCGCCTGGACGACCGAGGGCACGCCGATCCCGGTGACGCCCCACGCACGCGCGAGGCCTTCGTCGACCAGACGCTGGAAGGCAGCCCGCACACTCGACCGGTAGAGGCTCAAGGGTGTGCCCGCCGCGGACGCACGTCCGCTCCCCCGTTCGCCTCGCACGTCCGGCACCAGCAGGCTGTGCAGGATGAAGCAGTCAACGTGGTCCACGCGAAGCCGTGTCAGCGAAGCCTCGAGGCTTGTCCGGAGCGTGGAGTAGACCGCGTCCAGCTCTGGCGCCCCCAGCTGGCACTTCGTGGTGACGCGGACGCCGGCCGGGAGCTGGCCCCCAAACGACTCGCCGACGACGGTCTCTGCCTCGCCGTTGCCGTAGGAGGGGGCGAGGTCGAGCAGATTGATGCCCGCGGTGATCGCAGAATGCACGGTCGCAATTGCTTCGTCGCGCGTCGTCGGCCCCCACACCGCGCCGATCCCACCACCTCCAAGAGCGAGGCGGCTCACGCCGTCGAATGGTCCGAGTCGGGTGTGCTGCATGGGCGGAGTGTACCGCGACGCGCGGTGTGTGTTTCTGGTTAGACTGACGCGCCGGCATGACGGCGGATAGGGCGGGTGCGGGGTGTTCTGCGACCGCGCTGACCCTCTTCGTCCTCGATGCCGGGAAGTTCATCGGGTACATCGCGGGCGCACCGGCAGCAGTGAACGCGGACTGGGAGAAGAAGTTCGCGACGGGCATCCCGGCGAACACTGCGGTCATCATCCGCTGCGGTTGACCGAGGGCTCCGCCTGGTCCTGCAGCGCCTCCGCCAGCAGTTCCGCCGTATGCCGTGGCCGGCGCGTCGACAGATGCTCGACCTGCTGGCGGCAGGAGATCCCCGTCACGAGGATCTCCGCGTCCTCGGGTGCGCCGTCCACCGCGGGGATCAGCGATCGCATCGCCATCGCTCGCGACACGTCATAATGCTCGGCCTCGAACCCAAACGCACCAGCCATTCCACAGCACGCGGAGTCGACCAGCATCGTCGTGAGTCCGGGCACGAGGCCCAGCGCCGCCAGCGTCGGCTCCGCGCCGGCGATCGCCTTCTGATGGCAATGCGCGTGCAGCAGCGCGGGCCGCTCGATCGGACGGAACAGCGAGGCGACACCCGGATCCGCGACGTCCAGCCGCGCGACCAGTTCGTCGAGCAGCACCGCGGCCCCTGCCACGGTGCGTGCCTCCTCTGTGGGGAGAAGGGACGGATATTCGTCCCTCAGCGCCAGAAGGCACGACGGCTCCGTACCCACGATCGGTACCCCGGCCGCGGCATACTCCCGCAACTGCTCGATGTTTGATCGCGCGAGGTCGCGCGCGGCGGCAAGCTGGCCGCTGGAAATCAGCGTCCGCCCGCAGCACGCCAATCGTTTGATGACGCGTACGCGGTACCCGAGCGCTTCGAGGACCCGGACGGCGGCGCGCCCGACCTCGGGATGCTGATACTCCGTGAACGTGTCGACAAAGTAGATCGCGTCGCCTCGCTGGCCCGCGGCGGCGACCGGACGCGCCTGGAACCACCTCCGGAACGTCTGCGCGTGGATGCGCGGGAGCGGCCGGGCGTGATGGATCCCGAGGGCGCGCTCCAGGACCCAGCGCGCCGGCGGCAATGCTCCAAGTGCCTGCAGCGGCGCGAGTAGCGGGCCGAGGCGCACGGCGAGCCGCGACAACTGAGGCATCGCACCGACCAGACGCGCGCGCAGCGGCAGGCCGTGCTGCGTCCGGTGCGCCGCCAGCACTTCCTGCTTCAACTTCGCCATGTCCACGCCGGACGGGCACTCCGCGAGACATGCCTTGCATTCGACGCAGAGGTCGAGGGCGCCGAGTAGCCGGTCGCCCGCCAGTTCCTCCGGTGGCAGCGCGCCGTCGAGCACCAGGCGCAGGAGGTTCGCGCGGCCACGCGTCGACTGCTCCTCGTCGCGCGTCACCATGTAGGAGGGACACATCCCGCCCTCGTCCTTGCGGCATGCGCCCTGGCCGTTGCACTGCTCCGCGGCCCGCGCGAAGCCCTGCTCGTGCGACCAGTCGAGGAGGGTGGGGGGCTGCAGGCTGCGCGTCGCCGGGCTGAGCCGAAGGTTGTCGCTGAACGCGGGCGTGTCCACGATTTTCCCGGGGTTCAGGATCCCAGCGGGGTCGAAGGTCCGCTTCACCTCGCGGAACGCCTCGGTCAGCCGCGCACCGAACATCCGCTCCGTGAACACGCCGCGCAGGATGCCGTCGCCGTGCTCGCCGGAGAGCGACCCACCGAACCGGAGGACGAGGTCGGCCACCTCCGTGGCGATCGCCTCCATCTCCGCCAGGCCCGAGACATCTTTGATATTCGCCATCGGTCGCAGGTGCATGCACCCGACCGAGGCGTGCCCGTAGTAGGCCGACTCCGTCCCGTGACGCCGTACCAGTGCGTCGAACGCCTCGATGAAGTCGCCGAGGCGCTCCGGCGGGACGGCGGGGTCTTCGACGAATGCGACCGGCTTGGCATCGCCGCGGACAGACATCAGGAGGCCGAGGCCGGCCTCACGCATCCGCCACATGCGCGCCTGCGCGCCTGCGTCTGTTGCGACCACCACATCTCGCGTCAGGCCACGCGCAGCGAAATCTTCCGACAGCCGTGTGAGGCGGCCGGAGACCTCCTCCGGGGAGTCGCCATACATCTCGACGAGGAGCAGCGCGCCGGGGTCGCCGATCACGAAGTCCACCAGCCGCGCGTAGCCGACGCTCTCCCGGCATCGCTCGATGATCGTCGAACCGACGATCTCGACGGAGGACGGGCCGTGCTCCAGCGCCGCCATCGTTGCGCGGCACGCCTCCGGGACCGTCGCGAAGTGCAGCGCGGCGACCCCCTTCGCCTTTGGCAGCGGGGCGAGGCGCACCTTCGCCTCGGTGACGACGGCAAGCGTCCCCTCCGAGCCGACGATCATCCGCGCGAGGTCCATGCTGTCCGAGAACCCGTCGCCCGGTACGAACTCATCGAGGTTGTAGCCGGAGACTCGCCGCTGGATCGTGGGGAAGCGCGCCGCGATCTCGCCGGCATGCTCCGCTGCGATCCGGGAGACGCCTCGATAGATCGCGCCTTCGAGGTCCTTGCGCGCCCGCTTCTCACCCAGCGCTGCGCCAGAGACCCGCTCGAACCGCGTTGCCGTGCCGTCCGACAGGACGACATCGAGCGAGATCACCTGGTCAAGCGTCTTCCCGTAGATGACGGAATGCGCCCCGCAGGAGTTATTGCCGATTCCCCCACCGATCGTTGCACGGTTCTTCGGCGATGGGTCGACGGCATACATCAGGCCGTACGGCTTCGCGGCGCGACTCAGCGCGTCCACGACGACGCCCGGCTGGACGCGCGCCCAGCCTTCTTCCGCGTTCACTTCCAGCACGCCGTCCATGTGCCGCGACATGTCGAGGACGATCGCGTGGTTCACCCCCTGCCCGGCGAGGCTCGTCCCGCCCCCTCGGGGGAGCACGGGGATGCCTCGGCCGGCGGCGACGCGGACGGCATGCTGCACCTCTGCCGCCGAGCGCGGGAAGACCACCGCCACCGGTTCCATTTCGTAGATCGACGCGTCCGTGGCATAGAGAAGCCGGTACGGGCGGTCGACGCGCACATCGGTCCGCCCACCCGTCGGGCCGGAGGCGAGTTCGTTGGCGAGGGCCTCGATGCCGCCGGGTGCGCCGTGGAGAAGGTCAAGCGCACGCCGCACGGAGCTATGGGAGGAGGGCGTGCTCCCCTCGATCACCGGGCGGATGGCAGGGCGCGGGCCAACGGTGGAGGTCACCGCGGGAGGGTAGCATGCAGATCCCTCCGGGCCGCCGGGATCGCATCTGGAAAAAGGTTGCCGTTTACCGTCTGCATCTGTCGATCTGGCCCTGGCCTCTTCGTCGTATTGATGAAGCCGTCGCCGCAGGCGGCGCGAGAGAGGAACTGTCGTGAAGTATCTGCTGCTGATCTACACATCCGAGACGGACGAGGTGAAGCGCTTCCCCAGCCCGGCGGACGGTGAGGCCGTGATGGCTGAGTACTTCGCCTACACCCAGGCGATCCAGAAGTCGGGCAAGTTCGCCGGCGGCGAGGCCCTCCAGCCCACGGCGATCGCGACCACGGTCCGCGTCCGGGACGGCAAGACCCAGACCACCGACGGTCCATTCGCCGAGACGAAGGAGCAACTTGGCGGTTACTACATGGTGGACGCCAAGGACCTCGACGAAGCGATCGCCTGGGCGGCCCGCATCCCCGGCGCCCGGTGGGGCTCCGTCGAGGTACGGCCGATCATGGAAATGACGATGCCCGGACAGTAGTCCGAGCGTCACCCAGTGTTGGACGTGTCGCCACAGCCAGATGCTGCCGCACGCGCCCGCGAGGCCGCCGCGGTCGCCTTCTCCTCAGAGGGCGGCCGCATCCTCGCGGGGCTGGTCCGAGCATGTGGGGATTTAGACCTCGCGCAGGACGCACTCCAGGAATCGCTCGCCGTGGCGATCGAGCACTGGCCTCTGGACGGCGTGCCAGTGAACCCCGCCGCGTGGCTCACCACCGCGGCACGGCGCCGCGCGATCGACCGGATCCGGCGTGACCAGCGGTTCGCCGCGAAGCTTGCCGCTCTCGGTGCGCTCCTGGAGCAGGAGGAAGGACTCCCCGACCGTCCCGCCGAGGACGGTGCGGTCGCGGACGACCGCCTGCGCCTCATCTTCACCTGCTGCCACCCGGCGCTGGCACCCGAGGCGCGAGTCGCCCTCACACTCCGCGCCCTCTGTGGCCTGACGACCGCCGAGGTCGCGCGTGCATTCCTGGTCGAGGAGACGACCATGGCCCAGCGGATCGTCCGTGCCAAACGGAAAATCCGTGACGCCCGCATCCCGTACCGCGTCCCGGCGCACGAGGACCTCGCCGACCGCCTCGACTCCGTCCTCACGGTGGTCTACCTGATCTTCAACGCTTGCTATTCCGCCGCGTCAGGCGACCAACTCGTGCGGCGTGACCTCGCCAGCGAGGCCATCCGCCTCGGCCGTCTGCTGGTCGAACTTCTCCCCGGGGAACCCGAGGCGGGAGGGCTGCTCGCGCTCATGCTTCTCCATCACGCCAGGCGAGACGCGCGGGCCGACGATGCCGGCGACCTCGTACTCCTTGACGATCAGGATCGTTCACGCTGGCATGCTGATGAGGTGGCGGAGGGGATCGCCCTCGTCGACGCCGCGCTGCGCCGGGGCCGTGCCGGCCCGTACCAGGTGCAGGCTGCGATCGCCGCGGTGCACATGGAGGCCCGGACGCCGGCCGCGACCGACTGGGCGCAGATTGCCGCGCTTTACGGCATCCTCGAGCGGATGCAACCGGTGCCGACGGTCCGTCTGAATCACGCCGTCGCCGTGGCCATTTCGGAAGGCCCCCTCGCGGGTCTCGAGCTCATTGACGCCATCGATGCCGAGGGGGGGCTGGAGCGGTACCACCTCCTGAGCGCGGCTCGGGCAGATCTCCTGCGGCGCCTCGGTCGGAACGTGTCTGCGGCGGACGCCTACCGCCGCGCCATCTCGCTCTGTGAGAACGAGACTGAGCGGCGCTACCTCGCCCGTCGCCTTCGCGAGGTTGAGGCGGGCGAGGGATAGCGAGCGGCCCGCCCGAGCCACCTCGGACGGCCGTGTGCTACGCCTGAATGGCGTCGTGGGAGGCGACCCGCTAGGAGCCGCCGTCACCGGCAACGCCGACCGTGGCCCCGGACAGCGTAGGTGGCGCCTTCTCCACGCGGAGGTCAGGCAGCCAGTGCAGCCACGCCGGCAGGTACCAGTTCGCGTCGCCCAGCAGTCGCATGGTCGCGGGCACCAGCACGGTGCGCACGATCGTCGCATCGAGGAAGACCGCGACCGCGAGACCGATGCCCATTTGCTGGAATATCACCAGGTCGCCAAGCGCAAACCCGCCGAAGACCGCGACCATGATCGCCGCCGCCCCGGTGATGATGTTCGCCGTGCTGCGCAGGCCGAACGCCACCGACTCCGTGTTCTGCCGCGTCTCGTCGTACCGCTCGCGGATCCGGCTGATCAGGAAGACGTGGTAGTCCATGCTCAGGCCGAACAGGATGGTGAACATCATGAGGGGCAGCCACGCTTCGATCGCGTCGACCTTGCCGAAGCCCATGAAGTCCGGCGCCCAGCCCCACTGGAAGACCGCGATCAGCACGCCATAAGCCGCGCCCACGGACAGCAGGTTCATGATGATGGACTTGATCGGGACCACGATGGAGCGGAATACCAGCATCAGCAGGATGAAGGACAGCCCCAGGACGTAGGCGAAGACGATCGGCGTGTACTGCCTCACCTGGGCGAACAGGTCGATGTTGATCGCGGTAGTGCCGCCGACCAGCACCTCGGCTCCGGACTGGCTGAAGGCAGCCGGGATGATCTCCTCACGAAGTCGCTTCACCTGGTTCTGCGCCTGCTCGCTGGCCAGGTCACCGGTCAGGGCGACCCCGAGCGCCGTCCGAGTCCCATCGTCGCTCACCACCGGCGGGCGGCTCAGACGGATTTCCACGTCCTGCGAGACCCGCTGCTGGAATGCGAGCATCGCCTGCTGGATCGCCGGTGCTTTCACGTCAGGCGCCAGGATCACGACGTCCGTCGGTGCGAGGAAGCCCGGGACGAACTTCTCGTTGAGCACCTCGAACGCCTGTTTGACCTCGTAGCTCTCGGGCAAAGCGGATGGGCCGGAGGCACCGACGTGGATCTTCGTGTAGGGGACGGCCAGGACAAGCAGCAACGCGGCTGAGCCGGTTGCCATCACCAGTGCGTTCCGCATCACGAATCGTGCGGTGCCCCCCCAGAATCCGTCCTCGCCGTTGCCGGTGGCGGTCACGTCTCGTGCGACAACCGGCGTATTTCGGCGGCCACCGGCGATGCGCATGACACCACGGACGATCGCGGGCAGGAAGAGGATCGCGAAGGTCACGCCGGCCAGGACACCGCGACCGGGGCCCGGGACGAAGACCACCCCTGCGGCCGTCGCGAGGGCGGCCAGACGCTGCCATTGCGCCGGGTGGACCCCCTCGATCCGGTCGCCAAGGAGGCGGAGCGCGGCCGGGAGCAACGTCAGCGTGGCCAGCACGGCGAACACGACGACGATGGAAGAACCGATGCCGAACGCCCGGAAGATCGTGTTCGGGACGAGGATCAGGCCGCTCAGAGCGATCACCACGGTTGCGCCGGAGAAGACGACGGCCCGGCTGGCCGTGTCCCCGGCGATGGCGATTGAGTCGGACACGTCGAACCCTGCCGTCCGCTGCTCGCGGTAGCGGGCGATGGTGAACAACGCGTAGTCGATGCCGACCGCCAGGCCGATCATCGTCACCACGTTCGTGACGAAAATCGAGAGCGGCGAGATCTGAGAGATCAGCGTGACCGAGGCGATCGACAGCATGATCGCGAAGATGCCGATGAACATCGGCGCGAGCGCCGCGACCAGCGCACCAAAGACGATGATCAGGATGACCATCGCGATCGGGAGGACGTATTGCTCTGACTTCAGGTCGACCTCGGACGCTGTCGTGAACGCCTCGTTGGCGCTGATGAAGCCGCCACGGAGGATGGTGAAGTCCTTGTTCGCGCGGAACGGTGCGACGGCGTCATCCAGTGCCGCCACGGATTCGACCGCCGTGTCCGCGTCACCGAGGACGCGCGCGTTCACCAGCGTGGTGTGCCCGTCCTTCGAGATCAGCGCAAGTTCCGCGCCGGGCTGCACCGCCGCCAGTTCATAGACATTCGTGGTCTGGCTGGGGTCGATGTGCTGAGGGTGCTTCCGCAACGCCGCGGTGATCTCCGTGACAAAACCCTGGAACTCCTGCGACTTGACCGGGTATTTCTCCGAAGAAATCACCAGCGACTCGAAGATCGGCTCACCCTGCCACTCCTTGAAGATGTCGCGGGAACGCTGCGACTCGGGCTTACTGGTGAACGAGATGTCGGTGGTAAACACCCCGCCCATGGCGCCGGACGCGCCCATGAGGGCGACGGCCACGACGATCCAGATACCGATGGTGCGCCAGGGGTGTCGCGCGCTTGCGGCGGACACACGTCCGGTGAACCCCATCTTCGAATTGGTGGGTTGATCCATCTCGTGTACCTCTCAGGCTGTGTTCGAAGCCGGTTGCTCGACCATGAGCGTCGTCACCAGCTGCATGAGCAGCCGCCAGGCGGCCGATGCCGCCTCTGTGTCTCGCAGTGGAATGGCAAGGGCCGAGAGCCCGGCGACCGCTGAGTGGAGCAGCAGCGAGAGGGCGTCCGCGTCCACGGCGGGGTCCGCCTCCCCGGTGCCCTGCGCGGCCCGGATGATGTCCGCGAGGTCGGCGAGCGTCTCGCGCAGCGGCTCTTCAAGCCGCTCCCGCAACTGGTCGTCCCGGCGAGCGGCGAGGTATGACTCCAGACGGAGCGTGCACTCCTCTTGCCACCCCGGCTGAGGGAGGCCTTCGGCGACATGTTCGCCCAGCAACCGGAATCCAACGCCCGGTGTCGGGGCCGCGGCCGTGACCTCGGCCAGCACGTCGCGGTGCGCCACCATGCACTGGCCAACGACGGCCGCGATCAGATCGGCCTTCCCAGCGAAATAGCGGTAGAGCGTCCCCGGGGCGAGGTCGCACGCGGTCGCGATCTCCTGCATCGTCGCCGTCGCGTATCCCCGTTCGATGAACACGCGGGCAGCGGCGTCCAGGATTTCCTGGCGTCGCTCCTCGAGGTACCGGTCGGGGACTTTCGCCATCACGACTCCCTCGGAAGTCAGGGAGAATCTAGCCGCGTCTCGAATGAACGTTCATTCTGATGAATGAACGTTCACAACGGTGAATCTTGGTTCATGACGGCGCCGGTGTCAAGGCCGCAGGGGCACTCAGCCGGGTGAACCAGCCGCGGGCTCCGCGTCCGGGTCGAGGTATGGCAGCAGGGCCTCGATCAGGTCGGTCTTGGACTCCAGCGTCCGGCCGAGGCCGGACAGCAGGCCCATGACCCGCGCGATGAGGATGACGTCTCCGGGGACATCGACAAGGGGGTTGGCGCGCAGGACGCGGCCCAACCGCTGGTTCACCTCCGCGACCATCGCCTGGTCGGCGTATGCCTTGCCAGAGCGGAGGACGTCGCCGAGGAACGCTTCGCCCAGAGCGGTGTAGGTCTCCACGTTCTCCTCGCGCGTGCGGAAACCCATGTCACTCATCGTCGTCGAGATCGCCTCGGGCTGTTGTGCCACGATCGCGCTGGTGAGCACGATCATCTGCTGGCGGAATTCGTCCGGGATTCGCTTCGTGAGCCCGAAGTCGACGAGCGCGATCTTCGCCTTCCCGCCCGCTGCCTCCGGCGGAATGACAAAGACGTTTCCGGGGTGCGGGTCAGCGTGGAACATCCCGCGCCGCAGGATCATCTCATTGAACAGGTCGATCAGCGTGTCCGCGACGGCGGCGGTGTCGACGCCGGCCGCGCGGAGCGCGGCGACGTTGCTGATCTTGATGCCGTCGATGAAGTCCATCGTGACGACTTTCTTCGTGGAGAAGTCGCGGTGGATGCGCGGTACCACCACGTCGTCGCGGTCGGCGAGCATCTCCCGCAACGCGTCGGCGGCGTCCGCCTCGTGGACGAAGTCGACCTCGTCCGGTGCGTAACGGCGCATCTCGGCAACGATCGGGCGAAAGTCGATGATGTTCTCGAAGCGCGACCACACGTTGGCGAGCAGCGTGATCGACCGCAGGTCCCACTGAACGATCCGGTCGATGCCGGGGTATTGCACCTTTACTGCGACATCGGTGCCGTCGTGGAGCCGGGCGCGGTACACCTGCGCCAGCGAAGCGGCGGCGATCGGCTCCGGGTCGAACTCTGCGAACACGGTGCCCACGGCGCCGCCCAGCTCGCTCTCGATCACTGGACGGATCTCCGACCACGGCCGCGGCGGCACCTGGTCGTGCACCAGAGAGAGCGTGACCACGTATTCGTCCATCAGCACATCGGCGCGAGAGCCGAGGAACTGACAGGTCTTGATGATCAGGCCCTGTTGCTTGACCGCGCGCCGCACCACGGCCTCGGCGGCGCGCTGATGAAAGTGGTGGGTCGCCTCGGCCATCGCCTCAACGCCATGGCGGCGACGCTGGATGCGCAGCCAGCGCCAGCGCAGCCAGAGGCCGAGGACTGTCAGGCCGAGCGGGACGAGGCGACGCAGCCGGCCGTATGGCGGCCGCACCGGCGTCTCGCTCATCTGGCGCAGCATCCGCTGTTCGGCGGACACGGGAGTGGAGGTCATACGCAGGCGCTCCGTGGTGTCGCTCCGATGGCTGGTGGCGCCCGGCGACCCCGTCGATCCACCATAGCAGTGGCACGCCTAGCGTCACGGAGGGGCGTGTGCAGCCTGCGTGATAGCCTCCCGGCGTGCCGTTCTTCAATCCCTTCCGCCCGTCGTACATGCAGGATCCGTACCCGGCGCTCGCCCGCCTGCGCGCCGACGATCCGGTCTTCCGCAGCCGTGAACTGGGTGGCTGGGTGCTCACCCGGCACGAGGACTGCGCGTACGTGCTGCGCGAGCAGGCGCTGTTCGGCAACGACCCCACGATCCCCAGCGGCGGCATGCGCGGCCATGTCGAGGAGACGCGAGCACGGTCCCCGCTGGGCGATACGCCGACGCTTGGCTCCTCCGACCCGCCCGTCCATGCGCGTCTGCGCGGCCTGATTGGCCGTGCCTTCACGCCAAGGATGGTCGAGGACGAGCGGCCGGTCGCGGCGCGGGTGGTCAAAGCGTTGCTGGACGAGGCCCCGGAGGGCCAGCCGTTCGAATTCATGTCGCACCTGGCCGAGCCGCTGCCCGTGATCGTGGTCAGCGACCTCCTCGGCCTGGACGACGCCGAGCGCGGGCCGGTGCGGGCGTGGGCACAGGCGCTGATGCGGGTGATCGCGGGCGGCGACCTGCCGCCCGAGGCCTACCGGCAGGGCGAGACGGCGAAGGCTGCGATGCTCGACTTCCTGAGTGCCTACACCGAGCGCCATGCGGGCGACGTGAGCAAAAAGGTGATCTCGATCCTCGTCGAGGCGGAGGCGCAGGGCGACCGGCTTTCGCTGGATGAACTGCTCTCCTTCACGGTCTTCCTGTACACCGCGGGCAGCGGTCCGACCGCTTTCATGCTGGGCAACGCCGTCTCCGCGCTCCTCGCACATCCTGCCGCCCTCGAAGAGGTGCGCGCCGACCGGTCGCTCGTCCGCCGCGCCATCGAGGAGTCGCTGCGCTGGGACAGCGCGACGCAGGTGCTGCTGCGCTTTGCGCGCGAGGCGTGCGAGGTCGGTAGGCGAAGGATCATGAAGGGGGACACCCTGTACGTGATGGTCGGGGCGGCCCACCGCGATCCCTCCGTCTTCCCGGAGCCTGACCAGTTCGACATCAGGCGACCGCTGACGAACACGCAGTTGCTCTCGTTCGGAGAGGGCCCGCATTTCTGCCTCGGCCAGCCGCTGGCGTTTGTCCAGGGTGAGGTTGCGCTGAACGCTCTGCTCGACCACTTCCCACGCCTCCAGGCTGTCCCCGCAGGGTTGGAGCGCGGTGGCACCTTCCTGCTTCGCGGGCCTCGACGCCTGCTGGTCGCGGGCCGGTAGGCGCGACCAGCGTGGCGTACTTCAACCCGCAACGGCCTTCGTATATCGCCGACCCGTACCCTGCGCTGGCACGACTGCGTTCGGAAGCTCCAGTCTTCTACTCGGAGCCACACGAGGCCTGGATCGTGACGTCATACGGAGAATGCCTCGCGCTGCTGCACGACGACGAGACCTACGCCTCAGACCCCGCCCATTCGACCGGCCGGGTAGGCGAGCGGATTCGCCACCAGCGCGAGGGCCAGGTGCTGGGGGATACGCCGCGTATCGGGCAGAGCGACGCGCTCGTGCACGCCCGTCTCCGGGGCGCCGTCGCCGCGGCGTTCACGCCGCGCCACGTCGAAGGCATGCGAGGCTTCGTCGAGCGCGAGGTCATCGCGTTACTGGATGGCGCTCTGCGAGCCGATGAGCCATTCGACGCACTCAACGAGTTCGGCGCGCTGCTCCCGCGTGCCGTGATCGGTGTGCAGCTCGGCGCACCCGAGGCTGACCGTGCGCAGGTACTCGCGTGGGCGACCGCGTTGATGCAGACCGTAAACGCGGATCTCACGCCGTCCCGCCGCGCCGAGGCCGAGGCGGCCCGCGACGGCCTCCTGGGCTACCTCGGGCGGGTGGGACGCGGCGAGGCGGGCGATCCGGAGTCGCTGATCGCCGCGATGGCGCGTGCCGGGAGCGAAGCGGGCCGGCTCACCGGAGCGGAACTTCTCGCACTCACGATCGATGTCGCCCTCGCCGGTAACGACACGACGGCGAACCTGATCGGCAACGGGGTCATCGCGCTTGCCGCGCATCCCGATGAAGAGGCGCGGCTGCGCGCAGAGCCGGACTGGGAGGCCTCGGTCGACGAGATGCTGCGCTACGACCCGCCGCAGCAGGTGATCGCCCGTTTCACGACCCGTCCCGCGGTGCTGCACGGCAGGCGAATCCCCGCGGGCGCCACCGTCCTGGCCCATGTGGCGGCGGCGAACCGTGATCCGGCGGCATTCCCTGATCCGGATCGGTTCGATGTCGCCCGCCGGGGCGAACGGCACCTGTCGCTCGGGATGGGTGTGCATCACTGCGTCGGAGCGCCCCTCGCGAAGGTCGAGGCGGAGGCGGCGCTCCGCGCGCTCCTCGGGCGTCTGACTGCGCTGCGCCTGGTGCCGGGCACGGTCTTCCCGCGCGGCCCGGACTGGATGCTACGGAGCGCCGGGGCGGTCCCGCTGCTGACCGGTGATCTGCTGAGAGGCTGATCGGGGGGTGCTGCGGTAGGCTAGATCCATGACCGCAGGCGTCCTCTTCAACCCCTTCGTCCCCTCGTATCGTGCGAACCCGTACCTCCAACTGGCGCGTCTGCGCGAGGGCGACCCCGTCCATCGCAGCCAGGCGCTTCAGGCGTGGATCCTCACCCGCTACGACGACTGCCTCGCTGTCATGCGTGACGCGGAGACGTTCTCCTCAGACGCCCTGAAGGCTGGCGGGGCTCTGGCGGACGCATTGCGGGAGCAGCGACGTCAGACGCCGCTCGGGGAGACGCGGACGGTGCTCGGCTCCGACCCGCCAGTACATACCCGGCTGCGCAACATCGTGAACCGCGCGTTCACGCCGCGTCGGGCCGCCGCGCTCCGTCCGCACATCGAGGATGTGACGGCGCACCTGCTCGCCCAGGCCCCGCAGGAGGGCGAATGGGACCTGATGGAGGGTCTGGCGCAGCCGCTTCCGGTGATCGTCATCGCCGAACTGCTGGGCGTCCCGGCCGCGGATCGCGTGCAGTTCCGGCTCTGGTCGAACGCACTGGCCGCGACGACGAACCTGCTGCAGGACGAGGCGACCCGGCGTGGCGCCGTCGAAGCGGCGCAGGAATTGCGTGCTTATCTCGAAGCCGTGGTCGTGAAACGCATCGCCGAACCACGTGACGATCTGCTCTCGGCCCTGCTTGAGGCGGAGGCGGAGGGTGCACGCCTCTCGCGCGAGGAAGTCCTCGCCTTCGCCATCCTCCTGCTCGTCGCGGGGAACGAAACGACGACCAACCTCATCGGTAACGGGACGGCGCTGCTGATGCAGCATCCCGAGGCGCTCACGGCGCTCAGACACGATCCCGAAGGGATCCCCGGGGCGGTGGAGGAGATGTTGCGGTACGAGAGTCCCGTGCAGGGCCTCGTCCGCTTCGTAACGCGCACGGCAGAGGTGGGCGGGCAGGTGCTGTCAGCCGGCGACGTGGTGCTTTGCATGATCGGTGGGGCGAACCGCGATCCGGCGCAGTTCCGGGACGCGGAGACATTCGATATCGCGCGACAGGAGAACCGCCACCTCTCGTTCGGGCAGGGGATCCACTTCTGTCTGGGCGCCCCTCTGGCTCGGCTGGAGGCGGACGTGGCGTTTCGCGCGCTGCTCGCGCGCTGGCCATCGCTTCGCCTGTCGGAGGGTGGGCTGGAACGAGGTGGGACATTCCTGCTGCGTGGTCCCGCCCGCGTCACGCTGACGGTCGGCGGCTAGTTGGGCGACGCCGGGGTCGGTATCGATGGCCCGCGTCGGGTCGCGCGGATCGCGAGCAGCAGCGTGACGCCGGCTGCGATGGCGCAGGCGATCATCTTCTGATTTTCCCCGGGGATCAGCGCAGCAAGGCGCCCGCTTGGTGCCAGGCGGGGCATCGGTGCCAGTCACAGGCCTGTCCGAAGTGGTTCGCAGCGCCCGTCCCATAAGACCCCCGCCTCGTCCGGAGACCGGCGCCCGACGTATCGCTAGGATCGCCACAGGGAGGTCGCCCGTGCCTATCGACGCCCGTTACGACCAGCACAATGTGTTCGCCCGCATCCTGCGCGGGGAGATCCCGAGTGATCGCGTGTACGAGGATCTCGATTTCGTGGCGTTCCGCGATATTCAGCCCGCCGCGCCGGTCCATATCGTGCTCGTTCCGCGTGGGGAACCGCCCACCTCGTCCGCCACGCTCCGGGAGGCAGACGCCGAGTGGGTAGGGCGCATGGTATTAGTGGCGGCGCGGATTGCCGCCGAACAGGGCCTGGCGGAGCGGGGCTACCGTCTCGTGATGAACTGTGGGGATGACGCCGGCCAGACGGTCGGGCACCTCCACCTCCACCTTCTCGGTGGAGGGCCGCTGGGGCCGGTGGCCTGAGCCGGGCCTGACGGGCCCGCGCTTGCGAGGCACCGGCAGGGGTCGCAAGACGGCACGGGTGCCTCTCGCCGCGTGACCGAATGCCGGGGCGGGTGGGCGTGACGGGAGCGGCGGACGTGTCAATCGCTGAGCAACCGCTGGCGCTGGTCACCGACGATCCATGGCCGCTGCTGGATGCGTTGCTTTACTCCGTCTCCCACGACCTCCGTTCGCCCCTCCTGGGTCTCACCCTGTCGGCGGACTTGCTGAATGACCCTGCCGGGATCGCGGATGGTGGCACGCGCGAAATTGCGCTGGACGGCCTTCGCCACGGTGCGCGAGACATGGAGCGCATGCTGCAGGCGCTCACTGTGATCTCGCGCGCCCGCCGCCGTGTGTTCGAACACGACCACAGGACCCTCGGGATGATCCTTGGTGCCATCTAGTCATGTCCGAGGTCGATCACCTCGCCAGCCGTTTGGTCGCGGTCGATCCGGTCACCGTACGCGGGCTCCTCGATGACGTGGCTGGCGACGGGCCAGTCGAAGTGCGGGTCCGGCTGGAAAGTGACTTAGCCGTCTTGTCCGTTCCCGTGAATGTCGACCTGCCGCCCTTCGAGGGGCGCCCGTTGCATGCCCTGGCCTCGTCGCTGCAGGCCTACGCGGGCAGCGCCGTAGAACGCCTCGCCGTGGCACAGGTCTTGCTCGAGCGGCAAGGGGCAACGTTCTCTGTCGAGGCTGGCGGACTGCTGGTCTGGTTGCCGCTGGGAGAGCCGCGGTGACCCCGTCCGCGCCCAGCATCGTGATCGTCGACGACGAGGTAACCCTCGCCGTGGTGATGCGGATGCTGATCCTGCAGGAGTGGCCGGATGCGCAGGTCAGCCTGCTCACTGAGCCGGGTGACCTGCGAGCGCAGCTGCTGGAGGTGCCCAGCGAGGCACTTGTCCTGATGGACCGCCGTCTGGGCGGCGTGGATTCGTATGGCGTCATCTCCGGGCTGCTGGAGGCCCGACCGGACGTGCGTGTGGTGATGCTCTCCGCGTCCCTGGGGCCGGAGGAGATCGCGCACGCACGAGCAGCGGGCGCGGTCGCCGCCTACGAGAAGCCGGGGGGGCTCGGTGCGTGGCATCAGCTCTTCGCCAGTGTGATCTCACCTGTCGCCAACCCGTAGCACCTGTGTCGCCGTCGGGCCCGGGTGTCGGCGACCCGGGAGCGCCCGCGCGAGCTGCAGGCGCTACGATCAACGCGCGTGCGGGCCTGTAGCTCAGCGGCCTAGAGCAGTCGGCTCATAACCGATCGGTCCCAGGTTCGAATCCTGGCGGGCCCACCACTCGCACCAGCCCGCAAGGTCCGAGGAGGTGGCATGCGCGACCAGGTCCGGGACGCTATCCGTGCCTACACACCGCGCTCGATGCCGCTGGACGGACGTCGGGATGCTGCCGTGATGCTCCTGCTCCACGTGGTCGACGATGTCGAGCACGTGCTGCTGCAGGTTCGGACTGCCACCGTCGAGCACCACCGGGGCGAAATATCGTTCCCCGGCGGGCGGCGCGATCGTGTTGACGCCACGCTGCTCGACACGGCCCTCCGGGAGACGCGAGAGGAGATCGGCGTCCCGCCGGAAGCGGTGGAGGTGTTCGGAGCGCTGGACGACACCGACACGCGGGCCTCGAACTACCGTGTCCGACCGTATGTCGGCGCCGTGACGCCCGGTTTCGACGCCTTCCTGCACGCGGAGCGGGAAGTGAGTGCCCTGCTGCACGTGCCCCTGCCCCACCTGCTTGACCCGGTGAACCATGTCTGGAAGGCCGTCGACCAGGACGGCGCGATGGTGGCGAGCCCCGCGTACCAGTTCGGGGAGCACGTCATCTGGGGCGCCACCGCACGGGTGCTCTCGCAGTTCCTCGGATTGATCGCGGCTCCGGCGGGAGAGACGCGGATATGACCCTGATCCTCGTGCGACACGGGGAATCGGAGGGCAACCTTCGACGGATCATGCAGGGGCAACTCGACCTGCCACTGACCGAGGACGGGCGGGAGCAGGCACGCCTGGTGGCCGCGCGCATCGCCTCCATGCCAGTGGCTGCCGTCTATTCCAGCCCGCTTTCTCGCGCGTTCGAGACGGCGCAGACCATCGCGGCACATCACGCGCTCGCCGTTCAGCCAGTCGAAGCCTTCCAGGAAGGCTCCTGGGGCGAGGCCCAAGGGTTGACCTGGACAGAGGTGAGCACGCGCTGGGACACCGCGGGCGACCGGCCGCTGCACGAGGTCATCCCCGGTGCGGAAACGCCGGAGTCGCTCCGCTCACGTGCCGCCGCTGCAATCGACACGCTCCTCGATCGCCACCGCTCCGAGGTCGCGGTCTGTGTCAGCCACGCGGGCACGATCGCGCAGTTGGTCGCGCACCTGATCGGCATGCCGGGCGGGCGGTTGCCTCGCCTGCTCACCGGTAACACCGCCGTGACGGTCGTCGAGGGGGCTGCGGGAGAGGCGGTGATCACGGTCCTCAACGACCTGTGTCATCTCCGGGGCCACGTCCACCCGTACGACGGGCCGGTGACGCGGCTACGAGAGTAGGGAGCGGCTCGCCACCCGGATCGAGGCCGCCATCGCGAAGTGGAGCGCCTCCGTCGCCTCGCGGATCAGGCCGGTGCCGGTAACCTCGTCGTCCGGGAAGCCGGCGATGCCGGCGCGCAACTCACCGCCGCCACCGAGGATCACCTCTCCCACGTCCACGAGCTTCTCAGCGACCACCTGAGCGCCCGCGACGGGGGTCTCCGGGAGCAGCGCGACAATCTCTGCGGGACGCTGGGCGGGCGCGGCCTGTTGCCCGACCGGGATGTTTGCGCTCTGCGCACCGAAGACGCGGAACCGCGCGCGGTGCGGAAGCAACGGTTCCGCTTCAGTCGTCCGCGCCACCTCGGCCGGCACGCTCTCGACACGGCCCTCAACGTAGACGTCACTGGCGCTCGCCGTAATCAGCCAGCCGCGTACCTCCTGGAGGGCGGCAACCACCTGCTGCGTCGAGGCGGCACGGACGGCAAACCAGGCATCCGCCGGTTCCGCACGGGTCAGGGACACCTCGGCGAGTGCATCGACGTCTTCAAGGGCCAGCGCGAACTCCAGCAGGTTGCGCTGATCACGGAACCCGCCGAGTCGCAGCACGATGGCGCGCAGACCGTTGTCGCGGGTCGGGAACGGGATGGGCTCACGCCCGCGCTGCGGCGTGACGGCCGCCTCGGGGGCACTGCGGTAGGCGGGAGCCGCCAGGATCGGCGCACTGTAGGCCGGACGCGACGCTTCGGAGGCCGGGAGCGCCACCAGCGCCGCTTCAGTCAGGGGACGAGCGTCATACGTGCAGATGCAGGGGCCGCCAGCGATGCAGCCCGTGCAGCAGTATGCATTCCCGTCGAAGAAGACAGGCTGCCCGAGGATGAGCTCCTCGCAATTGGCGCAGGATTCCGCTGTGTTCACGGGGCGAGACTCGCACCCGAGGGAGAGGGGACTCAGTCGAGCGGTCGTTGAGGTTTGGTAAACGACGCCCCGTAACCCTCACCTGCGCGTGAGAGTGTGGCCCCGTTACAGATTCGCCGCAGGCTCCGTCCAGCGGTCGTGCATGACCACCGTCTCGACGGGCGGGCGCCGGTTCGGCCCGTAGTGACGGTCGGGCCAGCCCAGCGGCACGATGGCGGCCGCCTCCCATTCCGCAGGGATCCCGAGCATCGCGTGGAACCGATCACGCTGGAGCCGGAAGAGCGTGGTGAGCACCGTACCGAGGCCGAGCGAGCGCGCGCGAAGCATCAGGTTCTGCACGGCGGGATAGATCGAGGCCCCGGTCGCGATATTGCTCCGCCCACCAGGTACGGCGACGCAGCAGACGATCAGGACGGGGACCTCCGTCCATGGCTGGCGCCCGTCGGCCCGCGCCGGGGCTCCCTCGCCATACACCTTCAGGAAGCACTCCTCGTACGCCTCTGACATCGCCGCCTTCTGGGCGGGGTCCCGCACAACGATGAACCGCCAGGGCTGGGCGTTCTGCGAGGACGGCGCATGCATCGCGGCGCGCAGGACCTCGTGCACTATGGCGTCGTCGACGGGCCGGTCCGCGAAGGCGCGGATCGCCCGCTGGTGTTCAAACAGGGTGGCGACATCGTCGATCGGCTGCATACGGGCTCCTGCCAATGTTGTGGCGCTATGCGCCCTCGAGATACGCGATGGTGACCCCTTCGCCGCCTTCCGGCTGCGGAGCAGTCTCGAATTTTGTGACCAGGGGGTGGCGGCCCAGGGAATCGCGCAGGACGCGACGCAGGGTTCCCGTCCCCTTGCCGTGGATGATCCGCACTCGGCCGCGCCCGGAACGCGCGGCGTCATCCAGGAACTGGTCGACCAGCGGCAACGCTTCGTCCACCGTGCGCCCGCGCATATCAATCTCAATCGGCGCGGGCGGGGCGGTGCTCACCGCCATCCGGCCGAGGACCACCCGGCGAGTTTCGTCCGGCACCTCGGTGCGCTCGACCTGCTCCATCCGCACGCGGGTCCGCAGCGCGCCCAACTGTACCTCGAACTCGCCCTCCGGCCCGGGGTCGGTGAGCGCCTCGCCAGGCTGGGAAACACCACGCAGCCACACGACCGTCCCGGGTTCCACGAAGATGTCCCCCGGCGCCATCGCCTGCGGGCGGGGCTCCGGCATCGCATCCATCTCGGCCGGCACCGGCTCGACCCGCGCGACGGCACCGCGCACCCGTTCGAGGTCAGCCTTCGCCTGCTCCAGTCGGGCGGACTCCACCTCGCGTCGCGTGCGGTCGACCAGCCGTTCCACCTCGCGCAACTGCCGGCGGGCGCGTTGCCGGGCCTCGTCGCGCACACGCGACAGGTCGTCGCGTGTCTCGCGCACCTGTCGTTCGAGGTCGGTGCGAAGGACCTCGGCGGCTGCGGCATCAGCGGCGGCGTGCTCGGCGCGCTCCTCCGCGGCGGTCAGCTGCGTGCGTAGGTCGCCGAGTAGCGACTCCATGTCACGCGTCTCGCTGGAAAGTCCGGCACGCGCTCGCTCGATGACATCGGACGGCATGCCGAGGTTCCGTGCGATCGCGAGCGCATTCGATTGGCCGGGGAGACCAATCGTCAACCGGTAGGTCGGGCGCAGCGTCTCCAGGTCGAACTCCACCGAGGCGTTTCGGACCCGGGGCGTCTGATGCGCATACACCTTCAACTCGGAATGGTGCGTGGTGGCGATGAGCGCCGCGCCCTGTGATGTCAGTCGCTCCACGATGGCGATGCCCAGGACGGCACCCTCAGTCGGGTCGGTTCCGGCGCCCATCTCGTCGATGAGCACGAGCGAGCCCGGCCCGGCGCGCTCGATGATGTCGATGATCGCCGTGATGTGCCCAGAGAACGTGGAGAGCGACTGCTCGATCGATTGCTCGTCGCCGATGTCGGCGAAGACGGCGGTGTAGACGGGGATCTGAGAACCGGGAGCCGCCGGGACCGGCAGCCCGGTCAGCGCCATCAGGCACAGCAGCCCCGCCGTCTTCAACGCCACCGTCTTGCCGCCCGTGTTCGGCCCGGTGATCAGCAGTGCGTCGAAGTCGCCCCCCACGCGAATTGAGGTCGGGACAACGGGCCCGTGCAACAGCGGATGGCGCGCCTCCACCAGGCGGTACTCCGCCGGCGCGTCTACGAGCCAGCGCTGGGCGGGCCCCTGGGTCGACAGGTATGTCGCATCGAGGGCGATGGCGAGCCGCGCCTTTGCCTGCGCGACATCGAGGTGCGCGAGCCGCTCGACGGCGTCGTGGAGGTCTCGCGCCTGTTCCCCCGCGGCGGCGGAGAGGTCGCGCAGGATGCGTTCGACCTCGTGTCGCTCCTGCACCTGCAGTTCGCGCCACTCATTTCCCAGTTCGACGACGGCGAGCGGCTCCACGTAGACGGTGGCGCCCGAGGCGGACGTGTCATGGACCACGCCGCGGACCGCCCCGCGGAAGTCGGCCTTCACCGGCAGCACGTAGCGGCCGTCGCGCATCACGACGATGGCGTCCTGAAGGGCGTTGCGGATCCCGGAGGCGCCCGCGATCGCCTCCATGCGCGTCTTCAGCCGATCGTGCGAGGCCGCGGCTTCGCGACGGATCTGGGTGAGTTCCGGGCTCGCGGAGTCGCGCACCCCGCCTCGGTCGTCAAGCGCATCCTCGATGAGCGTGCGGAGCGGCCCCAGTTCGCCGATCCCTGCGGCCACGCGGGCCAGGCGGGGCACGTCCTCCTCCTGACGGAGCAGGACGCGGCGGACGGTCATCGCCGCGCGGCAGAGCGAGGCGATGTCCAGCAGTTCGCCAGGCGCCAGGACGGCGCCCCGGGCGGCGGCGTCCGCGCGGTCGCGCACCTCTCGTGCCCCAGCGAGCGGGATGGTGACGCCAAGTCGGTCAAGGATGATCGCCTCGGCGGTCTCCTGCTGTCGGGCGCGGACGACCTCGATTTCCGATATCGGGCGTAGCGAAAGCGCCGCCTCGCGGCCGGCGGAGAACGCGGTCTGCCCTGCCAGCCGCTCGAGTACCGCCGGCAGTTCGAGGACAGCGATCGTCCTATCGTCCATCGCCGGACGCTTTCAGGAGGCCATTCAGCGTCGCCAGGACGTGTGCGTCCTCGGATGGGTCGACCGTGCGGGGGTCGAGCCAGACGCGATCCTCATGGATGCGCGCGACGATGGGCGGGTCGGCGGCACGGAGTGCCGCCGCGAACGTCTCAGCACCCGAGGGCGGCGTGATCACGCATGCCGCCGACGTCAGCGCCTCACCTGGCAGGGACCCACCGCCCACCGTTGATTCACAGGTCTCGACGGCGGCGTGGGCACCGCACCCGTCCGCCCAGCGTCCGGCACGCGCCTCGATGGCGGCGAAGGGGAGTGCGATCATCCGCCAGACGGGCACCTCGTGCTCCGCGTCGCCCTTCGCGTAGTGGTCGAGGGTGGCTGTCAGCGCTGCGATGCTCGCCTTGTCGATGCGGACGGCGCGCGCCAGCGGGTGGCGGCGCATCGACTCGATGGCTTTGGCACGACCGGCAGCGATCCCGGCCTGCGGCCCGCCGAGGAGTTTGTCGCCGGAGAAGAGCACCACATCCGCCCCGGCGCGGACGGAGTCCTGCACCAGCGGTTCCGGCGCCAGTCCGTAGGCCCGGGTGTCGAGCACGGCGCCGCTCCCGAGGTCATCGAGCAGGAGCAGTCCCCGCTCGCGCGCCAGGGACGCCAGCCCGGACAGGGAGGGCTGCTCGGTGAAGCCGACGACCCGGAAGTTGGACGAGTGGACGCGCAGGATGGCCGCCGTTCGCTCCGTGATCGCCTCCGCGTAGTCACTGGCGTAGGTGCGGTTCGTCGTGCCGACCTCCACCAGGGTGGCGCCCGACTGGCGCAGGACATCCGGGATGCGGAATCCGCCGCCGATCTCCACGAGTTGGCCGCGGCTGATGATCACCTCACGGTCGCGGCAGAGCGCTGCCAGGGACAGCAGCAGGGCGGAGGCGTTGTTGTTGACCGCGATGCCGGCCTCGGCCCCGGTGATGCGACATAACGTCGTTTCGAGGTGCGAGAATCTTGTCCCGCGCTCCCCGGCGTCGAGGTCGAACTCCAGGTTCGAGTACCCGGTGGAGACGCGCTCGATCGCCTCGATCGCAGAGCGAGAAAGCGGCGCACGCCCGAGATTCGTGTGAATGATCACCCCGGTTGCGTTCACCACGCGGCGCAGGGACGGCCGAAGCGTCTCGGCTCGCTTCAGGACAGCATCGACGACCGTGACGTGAGGAAGTGCACCGGCGGCGGCGATGGCAGCCCGGTAGCCCTCCAGCACCTCGCGGGCGACGACGGCTACCGCCGCGTGGCCTCGATCCGCGGCCAGGGCGGAGACGCGAGGGTCGGCCAGCAGGCGGTCGACTGATGGCAGGTCGCGGTACGGGTTCGGCGAATCGTTCACGGCGGTCTTCGGGTTCGGTCGGTCGGTGTTGATGGCCTCAGGCGGTCAGAGCAGGCTGAGACAGATTGTATGCGGCGAGACAGGGGCGCATGATGAATCCACCGCCAGAAGCGGGGCGGGTGGCCATCCATCGTTGATCGTATTGAGGCCATCCGTAGACTCGTGGTTGGGCGCTCCTGAGGCGCCCGTCATCGATCTCTGAAGCACCCCGTTTCTCGTCTCAAGGAGCCACCCGTGGTCAACCTGCGCATTCCCGGTCCCACCGCCGTACCGCCGGAGGTCGCGCAGGCTGGCGCGGCGCCGATGATCAACCATCGTGGCCCCGAGTTCGCCGCGATGGCCGCACGCACCACCGAGGGCGTGAAGAAGGTCTACCAGACCAAGAACGATGTGGTGACCCTGTCCGCCTCCGGCACCGGAGCGATGGAAGCGGCCGTCGTCAACCTGATGGCGCCCGGCGAGGATGTGCTGGTCGTCTCCATTGGCGAGTTCGGCGACCGCTTCATCAACCTCGTCCAGATCTACGGCGGTAAGCTGACGCAGCTGAAGTTCGAGCCCGGCCTGGCCGCGGATGTCAACCAGATCGAGGATGTCATCAAGAAGAACTCCGCGATCAAGACGGTGTTCATCACGCACAATGAGACCTCGACCGGGGTGACGAACCCGATCCTGTCGGACCTCGCCAAAGTCGTGCATGCGCGTGACGGCCTCCTGGTCGTGGACGCCATCTCCTCGCTCTCCTCCGTGCCGGTGAAGACGGACGAGTGGGATCTGGACGTGGTGCTTTCCGGCTCGCAGAAGGGCTGGATGACGGCTCCGGGCCTCGCCTTCGTCTCGATGAACGACCGGGCGTGGGCAAAGGCCGCTGCGAACCCGCAGCCGCGCTTCTATTTCGACATCAAGCGACACCAGGACTCGCTGAAGTCAGGCCAGACGCCTTGGACCCCCGCGGTCTCCGTCTGGTTCCAGCTGGACAAGTCGCTTGAGCTCATGCTGGCAGAGGGGCTGGACCAGATCTTCGCCCGGCACCACCGCCTGGCCACCAAGGTCCGCAACGGCGCCAAGGCGATGGGCCTCAAGCTGCTCGCCTCCGAGGGCGTCGAGTCGGACACGGTGACGGCGATTCGCGTGCCGGACGGCATGAACGGAGACGAGATCATCAAGACGGCAATCCAGGAGTACGACACCGTGTTCGCGGGCGGACAGGGTGCGCTGAAGGGGAAGATCATCCGCTTCGGGCACCTTGGCTACATGGACGACCGAGACATCGTCGCCGGACTGGATGCATTGAAGGGCTCTCTCGCCAAGATGGGGTTCAAGGCTTAGACGGAACCGTGATGACGCCTGCGGGGCGTCGCCCCCGCGGCCGGCGCGTAGCACTGGGGGGCGGGTACTCGTGGCGAAGATCCTGATTGCGGACTCCATCGCGAAAGAGGGCATCGACCTCCTTTCTCGCCAGCATGAGGTGGTCGTGAGCACCGGCCTCTCGGAGGACTCGCTGGTCGAAGCCGTCGCCGATGTGCAGGCGTTGGTTGTCCGCAGTCAGACCCAGGTCACCGCGCGCGTCATCCAGGCCGGGCAGCGCCTCGAAGTGATCGCCCGTGCCGGCGTCGGCGTCGACAACGTCGACGTCGACGCGGCCACCGCTCGAGGCGTGGTGGTCGTGAACGCACCGCTCGCCAACACGATTTCGACCGCCGAGCACGCCTTCGGCCTGATGCTCGCGGTGGCCCGGAACATCCCGCAGGGGCAGTCCTCCCTGAAGGCGGGGAAATGGGAACGCTCGAAGCTGCAGGGTGTTGAACTCGCCGGGAAGACCCTGGGCGTGGTCGGCCTCGGCCGGATCGGTGCCGAGGTCGCCACCCGCGCCCGCGCGTTCCAGATGCGCGTGATCGCCTTTGACCCGTTCGTCTCGATGGAGCGCGCTTCCGCGCTCGGCATCGAGATGAAGTCGCTGGATGAGGTGTTCGCCCAGGCAGATTTCGTCACGCTTCACACCACGTTGACGCCAGAGACGCGCGGGATGATCTCGGCGGAGCGCCTCGCGAAGGCACGTAAGGGGATCCGCATCATCAACGCCGCCCGCGGTGCGCTCATCGACGAGCAGGCGCTGTTCGACGCTGTCGACTCCGGCCACGTCGCCGGTGCCGGCATCGACGTGTTCTCCGAGGAGCCGGCCGTCGGCAACATCCTCACCACACACGACCGGATCGTGGTCACACCGCATCTCGCCGCCTCCACCAACGAGGCGCAAGACCGCGCCGCCGTCGATGTGGCTGAGCAGGTGATCGACATCCTCGACGGCCGGGCGCCGCGCTTCCCGGTCAACGTGCCGACCGTCGGCGCCGAATCGATGGCGATCATCGCCCCGTATATCGAGGCCGCCCGGGTCGCCGGTCGCGTCGCGATGCAGCTCGCGCAGGGCCGCCTCGAGAAGGTGCGCATCGAATACCGCGGCGAGGTGGGGAACCACGACGTCACACCGCTGCGGGCGGCCGCGGTCGTCGGCCTGCTGGACGAGGCGACGGATGAGAAGGTCTCCGCCGTGAACGCGCTCTCGATCGCAGAGCAGCGCGGGCTTCGCATCGAAGAGGACAAGGGCGCCGCGCAGGAGCCGTACGCCAGCCTCGTCACGGTCGCCGTCCACACGGACGCGGGCGTGGAGCGGGTGAGCGCGACCCACACGGCCGGCGGTAGCGCCATCGTCGCGATCAACGACTACAGCGTGGACGTCCGGGGCGACTCTCAGACGTTGCTCGCCATCGAGAACGTCGACAAGCCAGGTTCGATCGGCCGGGTGGGCACGTTGATGGGCCAACGCGGCGTGAACATCTCATCGATGTCTGTCTCACCGTCGCCCTCGAAGCACGGCCACGCGCTCATGCTGCTGGGTGTCGACCGCTCGCTGACGGCGGACGAACTCGGCCAGGTGCGCGGCCTGGACGGCATCGAGGTCGCGCGGCAGATCCGGCTGTAGGCCCGGTTCCAGACCTCTGGCTGGCTATCCGTCCAGCGGGTTGAAGACCATGCCGGTCGCTAGCTTCGGGTAGAAGTACGTCGTCTTCTGCGGCATCACCTCGCCCGCGTCCGCGACGTCCGTGATCTGCTGTGCCCGCGTCGCGTTGACGAGGAACGCGATGTCGCACGCGCCGCCTTCGACGCCCTCGCGCGCCTCTTCGACGCTCTCCGTGAACGCGACACGGTCGCCGCGAGTCATCACGGCACGGTCGATGCCGAACAGCGGGGTGAGCACCGTCTCCGTCAGGATCAGGGCATCAAGACGCTTCGATGGCAGCGAAATCCCGGCAGGCATCGCGTTGTCGATCGCCTGCTGTGAGCGGGCCGTCAGCAGATGCACCGAGTGCGCGCCTTCCATCCCCAGGGCGGCGAACGTCGTCGGCCCAAGCGCGTTCGCGCGGACGCGGCCCCACGCCTCGCCCGCACTGGCGAGGCGTTCGACGCGGTAGAGCGCGGAGAGCCGGTCGGCGATCGAGGCGGGGAGCGGCTTCGCCTGCACGAGCCGGTGGATCGGGAGGATCACCAGGCCCGGGTCGTCCTGCGGGATCATCCCCATCAGCACGAAGTTCTCCGGCTCGTTTCCCGTCCAGCGCTTCCCCGTCTGGGCCGCACACTCGTCCCGGTAGTCGAGCGCCGTGTGCGTGCGATGGTGGCCGTCCGCGATCGTCACGTTCGAGGCGGCGACGGCTTCGGTCAGCGTGGCGACTTCGGCAGCCGCCGTGACGGCCCACAGGCGATGTCGGTCGCCGAGCGCGTCGGTCGCTTCGAAGGTGGGCGCGCGCCGGGCGATCTCCGTGAGCAGGTTGCGGGCGGTCTGCTTCGGGTCCAGAAACATGCCGAAGACGGGCGAGATGTTCGTGCGCGTCGCGCGGATGAGCGAGAGCCGGTCGGCGCGGTGTGACGCGATCGTCGCCTCATGCGGTCGCAGGATGCCTTCTTCCGGACGGTGGAGGCGGCACTGCGCGAAGAACGCCCGCCGCGTTACCCAGGCGCCCTCGATGCGCGCGCGCTGCTCGTATACGTAGTACGCAGGTTTCGCGTCGCGGGTCAGCGCGCCTTCGCGTCGCCACGTCGCCAGCGTCGATGCCGCGTTGCCGTATTTCTTGTCGCCGTCGCCGGCAGGGTTCTCGAGGTGGGCGGCGTTGTAAGGGGAGCGGGCGTGCAGCGTCGCCACTGCCTCTGCGCCGACCACGTCGTAGGGCGGCGCAATCACGTCGTCACCGCGGACACGATGCGGGTCGTAGCGCAGGCCGCGGAAGGGGCGGATCTCGGTCATTGGGCACCTCCGAGGCGGAACGGGCGGCAAGGCTCGTGGGGCAGGGCCGTATCGTCCTCGACACGGGTCGCACGCGCCACAGCCGGGCGATAGACTCCCGCGCATGCCTCGATACTGCGTGTTCTGCGAGATTGTGGCCGGGCGTGAGCCCGCCGACGTGCTGCACGAAACGGACGACGTCATCGTCTTCCGGAACCGGCTGCGCTGGGTACCGATCATGCTGCTCGCCGTGCCGAAGAGGCACATGACACAGGCCGAACTGTGGGCGGACATGGGGCCGGTGGGCGCCGCCGCCGTGAAGGTGGCCCAGGAGCAGTGCCCCGGCGGGTACCGTTTCGTCTCCAACTCCGGCTACGACGGCATGCAGTCGCAGGACCACGCCCACGTCCACATCCTCGGCGGCACCTTCCTCGGCGAGTACGCCTGATTCCCGAACGGGGTCGAGGGCTACGCGTCCGAGCCGGGCGGGCTCTTCTTCGGCGGCATCTGCACCAGAGCCACCAGCGTGTCCTGCGCTACGCGGTTGCCGAGGCGCCAGCCGCCACGTCCGGTGGTCTCGCAGCGGAGCGCGTCGCCCGCCACCAGGGCGACCTCGGTGCCGCTGGAGTCCCACACGACGAGCTCGCCCGCCAGCACCACGAGGAAACCGGGCACCGCACGGTGGAAGCCGGGTCGCGCGCCCGTCTCGAAGCGCATCAGCATCAAGCGGCTGGCGTCGCCCATCGCGGCGCCGCCCACACCCTTGAATTCGCCCGGGCCGTTTTCGAACGGCCACGAGAAGAGATCCATTGGTTCGAGGTGTGTCTGGCCTCGCTCGTCCGCCGTCATGCGATAACCGGCCATCGATGCTCCTCGGTGCCTCGTGCGCTGCCTCGAACCGTGCCGCCGCGTTAGTCTAGCCGTCACCCCACTGACATCGACGTCACCCGAAATTGAGGCCCCATGACGCACCGCTCCTATGGCCGCAGCCCCCGCGAGGCGCGCCCGGTCACGATTGAGCCCGGCTTCACGAAGCACGCCGAGGGCTCCGCGCTCATCTCGTTCGGCGACACGCGCGTCATCTGTACGGCCAGCGTGGAGCCAGGCGTCCCCGGTTGGATGCGCGGCTCCGGCAAGGGCTGGGTCACCGCCGAGTACGGCATGCTCCCGCGCGCCACCCACACCCGCAGCGACCGCGAGGCCTCCCGTGGCCGTCAGAGCGGGCGCACGCAGGAGATCCAGCGGCTGGTCGGACGCTCGCTGCGCGCCTGCCTCGACATGGGGATGCTTGGCGAGCAGACCGTCACTCTCGACTGTGACGTCATCCAGGCGGACGGCGGCACGCGTACCGCATCCGTGACCGGGGCGTGGGTCGCCCTCGCCATCGCGGTCGAGCGGCTGCAGAAGGCGGGTGGCATGGTCGCCTCGCCCATCCGCTCTCAGGTCGCCGCGCTCTCCGTCGGTATGCACGACGGCGTCCCGATCCTCGACCTCGACTATCTCGAGGATTCCAGCGCAGAGGTCGACTTCAACGTCGTGATGCTGTCGACCGGGCGGCTGGTCGAGGTCCAGGGCACGGGCGAGGGTGGCACGTTCTCCCGCGCTGAGATGGGCGGCCTCGTCGATCTCGCGTGCGAGGGGATCGAACGGCTCTTTGAGGTGCAGAAGGCGGCGATCGCGGCCTGGCGGAGCGCGTAGCCTCCGGATGGGCTTCAGGTCGCTACGCTGACGGGTACAGGCGTGTGGCGGCGCCGCCGGGAGGGAGTGCGCACATGAGCGCATCCACGCGCTGGCTGGCCATCCTCGCCGCCGTGATCGCAGTCGCAGTGTTCGCCGGCATCCTCGTCACCATGGGCGCTGGTGGTGCCGACACCTACCCCGAGGGCAGCCCCGAGCGGGCGGTGCAGGACTACCTGCGCGCGGTGGGCGATCGCGAAGCCACCACGGCCCTCTCGTTCATCTCTCCCGAACTTGCCGCGCGCTGCTCGACCACCTCCCGTGAGCCGATCGCCAGCCGCGGGAGCAGCGGGTTGCGCGCGACGCTGGACCGCGCCACCACGCGCGGCGAGACGGCGGAGGTGCACGTCCTCATCACCGAGACGTACGGCAGCGGGCCATTCGGCGCGAACGAGTCCAACCAGACCGCGGTGTTCATCCTCGCGCGCACGGACGGCCAGTGGCGCTTCACGGAGCCACCATGGCCGCTGCACTGCCCGCCCGTCGCGGTGCCGGCGAAGTAGGGCAGCGATGATCGCAGGCCTCGTGGGGTCCCTCGTCTTCGGGCTGCTGCCGCTGGCGATCCTCTTTGCGATCGTCTCCGCATTCGTCGAGGCGCGCCGGCAGGCGGCGCTGGAGGATGCGACCGGGGAGGCCTCGGGCGACAGCGGTATCGGCACCGTGCGCCGCCTGTTCATCTACACGCTCGCGCTGGTCGGACTGATCTTCGCGGCCATCGGCGTGGCGATGGTGATCGCGGGCGCACTGGACGCCATCACCGGCCGTGTCCTTGTCGCCGAGCGACAACAGGGGCTGGCGGTGGCGCTGGCCTTCTCCGTCGTCGGTGCGCCTGCCTGGCTGTTCTTTGTGTGGCTCGCACAGCGTTCCGTGCGCGATCACGATGTCGAGTGTCGCTCTCAGGTGCGTCGCCTCTACCTCGGCCTGGCACGCGGCGTGGCGGTGGCAGTCGTTGCTGCGAACGCCATCACCGCCGGTCGCATGCTCGCCGGGATCGAGGCCTCCCGCGGCGAGCCGTGGGGAGCGCTCGTGGCATGGGGCGCGGTCTGGTTTGTGCACGTGCGGTTCGCCATCACCGAACCACCGTCGACCGCCGCAACACGGCTGCTGGACCGTTTCACGGCCTATTTCGGGGCGCTGTTGGGGCTGGTGCTCCTGCTGGGCGGCGCAGCCGGCGTAATCGCCGCGTCGCTGTCCGAGGCGTACGACCGCACATTCCGCGGGAGCCTGATCAGCGGCGACTGGACCGAGACGCTGCGCGCTTCGTTGGTCGTGATGCTCGTCGGAGCCGCGTTGTGGGCGTGGCACTGGCTCCGCGACCTCGTGCGGCGTGACAGGCTCACCACGCTCTGGCGCGTGCAGGTGTTCCTGTTCGGAGCGCTCCTCGGGGTCACGCTGGCGGTCGTGCCAGCCGCACTGCTGCTGTACGCCATCCTCGAATGGTCCTTCGGACATCCCGGGTCGGACACGGCGGCGGCGCATTTTGCGAGCGCACCGGCCGCCCTCGCGACGCTGGCCATCGGCCTCGCGACGTGGGGCTACCACCGCGCGGTGCTCACCGAGGCTGGCGTGGGACGCGAGCGCGGCGGCCCCGAGCGGATCTACCGCTATCTGCTCGCCGGCGCCGGGCTGGTCGCGACCGCGACCGCCGTCTCCACCTTCATCGCACTGGCCGGGGAGGCCCTCGGCAGGCCGGTGACGGAGTTTGTGCACCTGACGGGCTGGTGGCGCAATCCGCTGATGCGTGGGGTCACCCTCTTCTTCGTGGGGTGGCCGCTCTGGCTGCGCTACTGGATCGAGACGCAACGTGCGGTCGCACAGGACATCGACGAGCGAGGCGCGCCATCAAGGCGGGTCTACGTCTTCGCGACGGTGGGGATCGCGATCTTCGCCCTGTTGGTCAGCCTGACGGTCCTGCTGTACCAGACGTTCCGGGCGGTGCTCGGGGGCGAACTGGGACGTGCGTTGCTGAACGATGCGCGCTGGGCGGTCGCGGTGGCCGCCACCACGGGGAGCATCGCCGTCTACCACTTCCTTGTGCTCCGCGAGGACAACGCCGTGCTCCTGGACGAGGCCGCCGTCGTGCCGCCGCGCCTTCGCGAGGTCGTGCTGGTCAGTGCCGTGATCGCTCCTGAGCTCGTGGCAGAGCTAGAACGCCTTCCCGGCGTGCGCGTCCGCGGGTGGCGCCGCCTCGACGCGGCGGACACCGCGCCGCTCCCTGAAACACAGCGAGAGGCGCTGGTGGAGGCGGTCGCCGGCGAGCCGGCGAGCCGGCTGCTGGTGATCGTCACCGGCGGTTCGTTCGAACTCGTGCCCTTCACGCAGGATGCGGGTTAGTGCTGTCCGAGGGGCCTGGGAGCGGCTCGAGATGGGTGGCGACTCCGAACATTAGATCGATCCAATGATCAGATCACTTGACGTGATCCGGGTCAGCCCGTAGATTTGGCCTCGTCAACGCTACCGACGTTCTCCGCTGTCTCCCCGGGCAGGCGGACGACGGGAGTGCTGGATGCTTTACGGCGTGTTCTGTCGCCTCGGCCGCCCGGCGGGCGAGTACCCAACGCTTCTCGGTGCCGTGCAATCGGTCAGCGTCGTCTCTTGGGCGTTTCCAGAGGCGTGCTGGGTCGTCGAGTCCCAGCATTCCGCTGAGACGGTGCGCGACGCCTTCCAGGCCGCCATCGAGCCGGGCGACCTGGCCCTCGTCTTTCCGATGCAGGTTGGACCGGCCCGCTGGACCTCGTTGAAGGACTGGCGCTTCGGCCGCCAATTCCTTCAGAGCGCGCTCGCGCGCGAGCAGTCGCCCGCCCCGCGCTAGCGGCTACTTCACCGTCCGCACCCAGAGTCGCGTCCCATCCGTTGCGAGTGTGACCGTGCCGGCGAGATCGGTGCGATAGAGCTTCGACCTGTCGTACCGCGCGAGCACCTCGTCCGCCGGATGGCCGTAGGAGTTCCGTGCGCGCCACGGAGACGACCGCGACGGCAGGCGAGACCGCCCGCACGAAGGACGGCGTGGACGAGGATGTTGAGCCGTGGTGCGGGACGAGCGCGACGTCCGCGCGGAGTGGCCAACCAGATCTGACGAGCCACGTCTCGCCGGCGGCCTCGATGTCCGCGGTGAGCAGCACGCGGCGGGCGCCGGACTCGGCGAGCAGGACGAGCGAGCGGTCGTTCTCTGATGCGACCGTCGATGCATCGGTGGGTGGTCCGAGTACCGTGAGGGACCACGCGCCTGCCCGCACGCGGTCGCCAATGTCGATCACCCCACCCTCGACCTTGCGCATGCGCAGCGTCTCTTCACTTCCCACCACTTGGCCGACGTCGTACCGCTCCCGCAGACGCGCGAGTCCGCCTGCGTGGTCAGCATCGGCGTGCGTGAGGATCACGAGGTCGATGCGCCTGGCGGCTCGCGCGGCGTCGAGGGCACGCACGGCCGCGCCGTCCGGGGGCCCGGTCTCTACGAGCACCGCTGTCCCCTTCGATCGGATGAGCGTCGCCGAGCCCTGGCCGACATCGAGCACCACGACTTCGTCGAGGCGTTGCGCCGGGGCGAGCACCACGCCCCAGACGGCGACGACCACCGCCCCGAGGGCGACCGTGCGCGCGAAGCCACCAGAGCCGCCCGGGGAGAGTGCAGGCGTGGCCCGCCGTCCGACACGCGCGAGCATCACACTGACGACGGCGAGCCCGGCGTACCACGCGAGTCCCGCCCATCGCGGCCAGGCGCCGCCCGCCTGCGCCCCCGGGAGTCGCGCGAGCAGCGAGACTGCATCGAGGAATGCCTCGGGTGCCGCGCGGCCGGCCACACGGAGCACGTCCGCTGCAGGCGCCCACCAACCGAGCGCGGCAGCGAGCGTCGTGACGATCAGCGCGGCCTCGTACAACGGCGCCACGAGGACGTTCGCCAGCACGGACCACGGCGTGAAGCGCTCGAAGACCGCAACCTGCACTGGCAGTACGCACGCTGCCGCCCCTGCCGCCGTCGCAACGGTCTCCGCCAGAGTGGCGCGGGCGCCCGCGCCTGGCCAGCGGAGCGCCGCCAGCAACGCATCACGCAGAGCTGGTGCAACGACGAGGACACCAACCGTCGCGGTCTCGGAGAGCAAAAACGAAATGTCAGTCGCCATCGACGGGTCATGGGCGACCATCAGCGCCGCCGCAAGCAGGAGCCAGAGCCAGCCGGGCGTGCGCCGTCCGAGTGCGCCTGCCACGGCGATGCCCGCGGCCATCAGGGCGGCGCGTGCGACCGGTGGATCGCCGCCGACGGTCACCACGTATGCGGGCAGCAACAGCAGCAGGAGCAGCGCCGCGCGCCGCCGTGGCAGGACGAGTGTGACCAGCGGGAGCAGGACGCCGAGGGTGATCGCCACGTTCTGCCCGGACACGACGATGAGGTGCGTCGTGCCGGTCGCCCTGAGGTCGGCGGCGACCTCGGGCGGCAATGTGCCGCGCTCTCCCACCAGGATGCCGGCGGCGAGCGCGGACGCTGGGTTCGGCAGCGCGCGTTCGATGTTCGCGACGGCCTGCCGGCGCACCGCGCGCAGCGACGTCCGCCATGCGGGCCAGCCGTCGCCCAGCACCTCAATCCGTTGGGGGAAGGCCAGCGTGGCCACGATGCCCTGCGAGCGGAGGTACCCGGAGTAGTCGAAGCCCTCGATCCTGGACGGTGGCTCGACCTTGCCGGTCACGCGAATCCGCTGACCGGCGTGTACCGGGGTGGCCGGGGCGAGCATGGTGACACGCACGCCACCTGCGCTCGGCACGCCGTCGACCGTTTCTACATCGAGGTCGACCCGCGCGAGCGTGCCGCGGACAGGGGCGTCCTCCCGGGCCGTGCCAACCAGCGTATGCACGCCCGTGAGCACGGATACCGGCGGGAGTGCGCTCGCCTCATGGGTCTGCCAGCGCGCGTGACCGGCACCGGCCAGCGCGACGGCGGCGAGGAGGATCGCCACCGATGCGGGTGCGAGGCGCGCGAGCAGGGTGGCGAGGGCCAGGGTGACACCGACCACGACCGTGAGCCACCACGTGCCGCCGATGAGCACGCCCGCCGCGGTCCCGGTCAGGTATGCGGCCGTGAGGACGGCGATCGGCGGCCAGAGCGGGTCGGGCGGCCGTGACCGCCTCATGGCGCTGCCGTCACGAGGTCGCGGATCGTCTCGTACTCCTTCGCCGAGAGCAGGCGGCGCGTCACCAGTTCGTCGCTGCTTGCGAACGGAGCGCTCGTGCGCGACTCGATGATCCGGTCGGCGGTCCGCTCTCCGATCCCCGCAAGGGCGATCAACTGGGGGCGGGTGGCCCGGTTGAGGTCGACCAGGCGTGTTGCGCGGTCGCCTCTGCGCGGCACAGAGATACGTTCCTCGTCCTCGACACGTCGCGCGAGGTTCACCGCGTCGAGATCGGCGTCCGGCAACCCGCCGCCAGCCGTGGTGATCGCATCCGCTACGCGTGCGCCACGTTCGAGCGTCACCAGCCCCGGTGACGCGACTGCGCCAGCGACATGGACGACGACGCTGTCGACGCCGGGCGGCAGGTCCGCCTGTTCCACCTCGATACCCGGCGCCGGCGTGCCTCGCGCTGACAGTGCGGCCAGCCCGGCCACAGCTGCGAGGGCGAGGGCAGCATCGACGACCAGGCGAGGACCGGGGCGGGGCATGGTCGGCCTCGGAGATGCGTGCGCGGTCGACGGGATGGTAGCGGGGAGCGTCGCGCACGAACCTGACGGTTTCCCGCTACATAATGGGCGGGCTATACTCCTGCTTCGTGGTCGCCGCGCCGAACGGCGGCTGCGATCGCCCGATGTGGCTCGGGCGAGAGCACTGCCGGAGCCTTCGCATGCTGGGCCGCGACTTCCTGTCGATCCTCGACCTGTCCCCTGCCGAACTCGAGGGCGTCCTCGATCTGGCGCTGGGGATGAAGCGTGACGGCCCCGGAGCGCGTTCGCTTCGCGGGCAGACGCTGGCGCTGATCTTTGAGAAGCCGTCCCTGCGCACACGGACTTCGTTTGAGATGGCGATGCACCGCCTCGGCGGCCACGCAATCTACCTCAACTCCCACGAGATCCAGATGGGTGAGCGGGAGCCGGTCAAGGATGTGGCACGTGTGCTGTCGCGCATGGTGCAGGCGATTGCGGCACGGACGTATGCGCACCAGACCGTCGTGGACCTTGCCGAGTGGGCGAGTGTCCCCGTGGTCAACGCGCTGTCGGAGGAGGAGCACCCCTGCCAGGCGGTAGCCGACCTGCTCACCCTGCGTGAACGGTTCGGGAACCTCCGCGGGGTGCGGGTCGCCTACGTGGGTGAGGGAAATAACGTCGCCCGGTCGCTGGCATACGCCTGCCGCATGGCGGGCGCGCACCTGTCCGTCGCGTCGCCGCATGGCTACGAGCTATCGCCCGAGGTGCTGGCCCGCGTGGAGTCGCTCCCCGGGGAGGGCCGCGTGACCCAGGTGTTCGACCCGCACGAGGGCGTGCGTGGGGCCGCCGCCGTGTACACGGACGTGTGGGCCTCGATGGGCTTCGAGCATGAGATCGCGCAACGGCGCGAGGACTTCCGCGGGTTCCAGGTGGACGCGGCGTTGATGGCGTCCGCGCCATCGGATGCCATCGTGATGCACGACCTGCCGGCCCACCGCGGCGAGGAGATCACCGACGAGGTGATTGAGTCGTCCCGGTCGGTGGTGTTCGACCAGGCGGAAAACCGGATGCACGCGCAGCAGGCTGTGCTCGCGCTGATGCTGGGGGCAGCCCTCTAGGGCGGAGCCCCCGTCACCCGCCCATCCGTGAGGCGGGAGGCCATCGGACCACCGGATTGCGGTAGCCTCGCAGAGTGCGGCGGGAAAGAGGGGGCACGCGTCCGGCGTGCTTCGGAGGATGAGCGATGCCGGAAGTCCCCGCTGGCCTGCGCGACGCGGTCGCCCGGTTCGACGCCTCCGCGGCTGTCGACATCGTGATCGCCACGGCCTCGATTTACTGGCTGCTCCTGCTCGTGCGCGGGACGACCGCGATGACCGTGCTTCGGGGTGTCGGTGTCCTGCTGCTCAGCGCGTTCTTGCTCAGCCGGATGTTCGACCTGAGGGTGTTGAACTGGGTGTTGCGGAACTCGGTCGCGGGGCTGCTGGTCGGCATGGTGGTCGTCTTCCAGCCGGAGATCCGGCGGGCGCTCGAACGCCTCGGCCGGACGGGCCTCCGGACGGTGATGCGCCGCGCCGAACGGGCGAGTGCGATCAACACGGTCGTGAGCGCCGCCGGCGCATTCGCGCGGCAGAGCCTGGGGGCGCTGATTGTCCTAGAGCGGGAGACGGGACTCCAGGAGGTGATCGACACTGGCGTACCGGTCGGCGCGACCCTGTCTGTCGAGTTGCTGTCGAGCATCTTTCCGGAGCAGTCGCCGCTGCACGACGGTGCGGTGGTCGTGCGCGGTGATCTGATCGTCGCTGCCGGATGCACGCTTCCGCTGTCCGAGGCGCCCTTGCCTGGTGAGTTTGGCATGCGCCATCGCGCCGCCGTCGGCCTGACAGAGCGCACGGACGCGATTGTGATCGTGGTCTCCGAGGAGCGTGGTGAGATCGCGGTCGCCTCCAATGGCCGGATGGTGACCGGGTTGGACGAAGCGCGACTGACACGGCAGTTGCAGCGGCTGTTTGACCTCGACCCGGGTACGGTGGGCGAGACGGAACAGGCGGCTGCGTCCTGAGCCGGGCACCTCTCAGCGAAATGGACCGTCGCGAGGTGCTGGCGGTGGCAGGCGCGAGCTGGCGGCGTTTGCGCGGGTTGATGCGCAATACGCCAGGGCTTGCCGTGCTCTCGTTTCTGCTCGCCGTGGTCCTCTGGTATTTCGTCACCGACACCGAGAACCCCACGCTGATCGACGTCTACCCCTCTCCGATCTCCGTCGAGCCTGTGAATGTGACGGAGGCGCTGGCGGTGGCGAACCAGTTGCCGGCGGTCCAGGTGCGGATCTCCGCGCCGTCCGACCGCTGGGAACGGCTGACGCCCGGAAACTTCAAGGCGGTGGTCGACCTCAACGGCTTCGGGGCGCGCTCGCAGGAGGTCCCCGTCCGCGTCGAGGTCGAGGGGGTGCGTGGCGTGCGCGTGATCGACGTGCAGCCTCGCACCATCGTCGTGAATCTCGAGGACCTTGCGACCCGGCAGGTCTCCGTGACCGCACGGGCGGTCGGCTCGCCACCGTTGGGGTATCAGATCGGCGCGGTGACGCCGCAGACGACGAGCGCACGTGTGAGCGGGCCGGAGTCTCTGGTGGCATTGATCGACCAGGCGGTGGCAGACGTGAACGTCACGGGGCTCACGGTCAATGTCCAGCAGAACGTGGTGCTGAAGGCGGTCGGGACGGGCGGCGCGGAGATCCGCGGTGTGCGCATCGAGCCGACCAACGCGCCGGTGAACGTTGAGGTCATCCAGACGACGATCGTCCGGACGGTGCCGCTGGCGGTCGATGTCGCGGGTGAGCCTGATCCGGGGTATGCCGTGTCGCGGGTGGCCTCGTCGCCGTCCGCGATCCAGGTGCAGGGACCGATCGAGGTGTTGCAGCAGATCGACCGGATCCGTCTGCCTGCCGTCAGCGTCGCCGGCGCACGCTCCGACCTGGTGCGTTCGGTGCAGATTCCGCTCCCGCCGGGGATCTCCTACGTCGATCGTGACCGGGCGACCGTGACGGTGACGATCACCCCTGCCGCCGGTTCGCGACGGACCACGCTGGCCGTGGAGGTGCTGGGTGTTGCGCCAGGCCGCGTCGGGCGCGTGCAGGGGAGCGGGAGCGTTGACGTGATCCTCGACGGCCCGCTGCCCGTCCTCAACGCGATGGCGGCCAGCGAGTTGCGGGCCACGGTCGACGCCGGCGGTGCATCGACGGGGACCCTCTCGCTTCAAGTGAACGTGAAGACGCCGGACGGCGTCACGGTGAAGTCGGTGCAACCGGCATCGGTGATGGTTACGATCGGTGGCCCATGACTTCCTCAGATACTTCTTTACCCGTCGTCGCGATCGTCGGCCGGCCCAACGTCGGCAAGTCGGCGCTGTTCAATCGGCTGACGCGACGGAATAGCGCGCTGGTCGAAGACCTGCCCGGGACGACGCGCGACCGCATCTACGGGACGGTCGAGTGGCGTGGCCGGGTGCTGCGCGTCGTCGATACCGGTGGCCTGGGAGACGAGGCGACCGACCCGTTCGGCACGCTGATCCGGGAGGGTGTGCACCACGCCCTGACGGAGTCGCAGGCTGTGATTTTTGTGGTGGACGGACAGACCGGGCCCACCGGGGCGGACTACGAGATCGCGGACATGCTTCGCCGCGCGAGCCAGCCGGTGTTGCTGTGCGTGAACAAGGCGGACACGGGCGCCGGGGAGCGGAACCTCGTGGAGTTCTACGCCCTGGGCCTGGGCGAACCCCTCGCCGTCTCCGCCCTCCACGGGCGCGGTGCGGGCGACCTGCTGGACGCGGTCCTCGAGGTGGTGCCAGAGGCGCCTGAGGAGGCGCCCGCCGAACCGGAGCGGGTGCGCATCGCGATCGTTGGGCGCCCGAACGTGGGCAAGTCCTCACTCGCCAACGCGATCCTCGGCGAGAAGCGGGCGATCGTCTCCGATGTCCCGGGCACGACGCGGGACGCCATCGACACGCCATTCGAGTTCGAGGGGCACTCGATGCTGCTGGTGGACACGGCGGGCATCCGCCGTGCCGGCCGCATCGAGCGCGGGGTGGAGCGGCACTCCGTCCAGCGGGCGGAACGCGCCGTCGACCGTGCGGATGTCGTGTTCGTGGTGATCGACCAGCAGGAGTTGCTGGTCGCGCAGGACACGCACATCGCCGGGTATGCGGCGCAGGCGAGCAAAGGCATTGTCATTCTGGTGAACAAATGGGACCTGGCGGAGGACCGCGCGACGAAACCGGAGGCGGCGCAGCGCGTGGACGCGAGGTACAAGTTCATCCCGTGGGCGCCGGTGATCTTCACGTCGGCCCTGACTGGCGAGGGGGTCCAGGACGCCCTCCAGCTTGCCGTCCATATCGCCGAGGTGCGCCGCCGCCGAGTGCAGACCTCCGAGCTCAACCGCGTGCTGCATCGGGCGATGGCGGAGCACGGGCCGCCGACGATCCGGCACAAGAAACTCAAACTCTATTTCGCCACCCAGCCGGAGGTTTCGCCGCCCACCTTCGTCCTGTTCGTGAATGACCCCGCGCTCGTCCATTTCTCGTACGAGCGCTACCTGGAGAACACGCTCCGGGCAGCGTTCGACTTCGAGGGCACGGCGATCCGGGTAATATTCCGGGGGCGCGCCGAGGGTGGTGAGGAGCCGGCATGAGTCTGCCTGTGACGGTGGCCATCGGGGTGGTCGCCGGATACCTCATCGGTGGGATCCCCTTCGGGCTGATCGTGGGACGGGTCGCCGGAGTGCGGGATGTCCGCGAATACGGTTCGGGGAAGATCGGTTTCACCAACTCGCTCCGCACGCTGGGCATCAAGTGGGCGATGCTGGTGGTGGTGGGCGACATCGCGAAGGGCGCCGCCGCGGTCCTGGTCGGTCGCCTGCTTCTGGATGAGCCGTGGGCGGCCGCACTGGCTGGCGTCGCCGCGGTCCTCGGACACATCTTCCCCATGTATGCAGGCTTCCGAGGTGGTCGCGGCGTATCGACGGCGTTCGGGGCCTTCCTGGGGGTGAGCCCGCTGGCGGCGCTCGCGGTGGTGATGTTCTCGCTCGCGGTGCTCTACCTGTTCCGCTACGCATCCCTGATGTCGGTCGTCGGCGTCTTCGTGGGGTTTGTCGTGGTGATCGCGCTGGTCCTGACCGGCAGCCTCGCGAGTCCGTACGCCGTCTTCGCGATCGGGACGGCGCTTGCCGTCGAGATCAGCCACCGGGGCAATATCAGTCGCCTGCTCGCGGGCACTGAGCCCAAGCTGGGCCAGGGCGGGACGCGTCGCGCGCCCGGTGCTTCCTAGCCGCTTCTCGCGCGCTTGCTGCCGACGCGCGCTATAAACCACGTCATGACCCTGGAACCCGCCGTCCCCACCGACTCGTTCCGTCGCGCCGCCGTGGTCGGTGCGACGGCATGGGGTACGACGCTGGCCGTACACCTCGCCCGTAACGGGACGCAGACGGTCCTCGTTGCCCGCGACACGGCGGAGGCCGCGACGCTCCTGCGGGAGCGGACGCACACCCGTCGCCTGCCGGGCGTGCGATTTCCCGATGCGCTGGAGGTGGCTGCAGGGGCCTCTGGCGTGGCGAACGCGGACCTGATCGTTTTCGCGGTGCCCTCGGGCACCCTGGAGGCGAATGCGCGTGCGGTGGCCCCGGAGGTCGCTGCAGAAGCCACCCTTCTCTCGGCCACCAAGGGGATCGAGGTTGAGACGGGCCGGCGGATGACCGAGGTCCTGGCGGCGGCGCTCCCCGGCCGCCCCGTCGCCGCGATCTCCGGCCCGAATCTCTCCCGGGAGGTGA